>DATFFV010000164.1:0-5338 GCA_035249885.1 Gammaproteobacteria bacterium
CATCCTGCAGCGCCACCACACGGCCGGCGACGGCGCGCTCGGCGCCGGTGCCACGCCGTTCATGCGCGCGGCGAAGTCCGGCGACGTCGAGGTCATGAAGCTGCTGCTCGCGGCGGGCGCGGATCCGACGCTCACGTTGCCGAACGGCACGACGGCACTCATGTTCGCGGCCGGCCGCGGCTGGCGCAACGGCAGCGCGCTCGCGCCGTCGTACGACCAAGGCTCGGAGCAGGAAGCGGCCGAGGCGATCGGCCTGCTCGTGGATCTCGGCCTCGCCGTCGACGCGGCCGACGACACCGGCAACACGGCGCTGCACTCGGCCGTCGCGGGTCGTGGCTCCGCGGCGATCGTCGCCGCCCTTCTGGCGCGAGGTGCGGATCCGACGGCGCCGAACGCCAAGGGCGAGACGCCGCTCGCACTCGCCGAAGCGAGAGCGAGTCCCGCGATCGTTGCGCAGCTGCGCGTCGCCGCCGGCGAGTCGCGCGGCGAGTAGCCTCGTCGATCGGCGCGCAAGCACGGGCGCGCGTTTCCATTCCGCGAACCATCCTTAGCGAACGTCTTTCTTGACGACGGGCAGGACCCTTCGTCGTTGCACGCTTCTGCGTCGGAGCGGGACCCTCAGAACGGCGAAACGAGCTGGGAATTGTGATTCGCGCCCTGAAGACCCCCGGCTTCCTCTGCTAGGTTCCGCCCACCACCGAGACGTGTGGGAGCGCGCCTCTAGCCTTAACTCCATGAAGATATTGCTGGTAGAAGACGATTCGGACGACGCCGAGTTTCTGCGTCTGTCCCTGTCGCAGCACAACGGTTCGGTATCGGTAACGCGCACTAGCCTGCTCAGCGAAGCTGTGACCGCGCTCAATACCGAACGGTTCGACGTGGTGCTGCTCGATCTCAACCTGCCGGACGGACGCGGCGCCGAGTGCGTGGCGAAAATCCAGGAGGCCGAGGACCTCGTGCCGATCGTCGTGCTGAGCGGCCATGGTGATGAGGACTACGCCGTCGAAATCCTCAACCAAGGTGTCCAGGACTACCTCGTCAAGTGGGAGGGCGATGGGCGCATCATCCTGCGCGCGATCCGCTACGCCATCGAGCGCAAACGCGCGGAGGTCAAGCTCAACTACCTCGCGCGCTACGATTCACTGACTCGTATCCCGAACCGGCAGTATCTGCGCGACCAGCTCGACCAAGCGACGACGCGCTCAGTGCGCGGCGGCAGGACCATGGCGCTGCTATTGCTCGATCTCGACCGGTTCAAGACGGTGAACGAGACGCTCGGCCACGAGGCCGGCGACGTGTTGTTGCGAGAAGTCGTGCAGCGGCTCACGAGCAGCGTTCGTGAAGGCGACCTGCTCGCCCGACTCGGCGGCGACGAGTTCGCCGTCCTGCTCGAGGACGTCGAGGGCCCGCTCGAGGTCGAGGCGGTGGCGCGCAGCGTCGCAGGCTCCTTCCAAGAGCCCTTCAACGTCGGCGGGCGGCAAGTGTCGGTCACCGCGAGCATGGGGGTCACCGTATGCCCCGTCGACAGCACCGACCCGGTCGCTCTGCTCAATAACGCGGACATCGCGATGTATCGGGCGAAGGAACAAAGGGGCAACACCGTCAAGTTCTTCGCGGCGAGCATGCACGAGGAGATCCTGTCCTACCATCGGCTCGAGACCGACCTCAAGAACGCGATCGCGGCGGGGCAGTTCGAGCTGTTGTACCAGCCGCAGCTTCGACTTGCCGATCATCGTATCGACGCCGTGGAGGCGCTCTTGCGTTGGCAACATCCGGAGCGCGGACGCCTGAGTCCGAGTGAGTTCCTCTCGGCGGCTGAGGAGAGTGGGCAGATCATCCCCCTGGGCCTCTGGGTCATCGAAGAGGTGTGCCGGCAGCTCAAACAGTGGGAGAGCGCGGGCGTGCCGGTACCGCGCGTGGCGATCAACATCGCCGCCGCGCAATTCCGCCAGCCGGGCTTTCATGAAGTAGTTCGCGGCATGCTGGAATCCAATTCCGTCGACCCCGGCCTCATCGAGTTCGAGTTGACTGAGCACTCCTTGATGGAAGACACCGCCGGCACGCGGGAGTGCCTGCGCGCTTTGAAGAACATCGGGGTGCGGCTCGCCATCGACGACTTCGGCGCCGGCTATTCGTGCCTGAGCTACCTGCGGCAGTTTCCGCTCGACGTGCTCAAGATCGACCGATCGTTCGTCTCGGACCTGGAGACGAGCATCGACGCCCAGGTCATCTGCAGCGCCATCTTGTCCATCGCGCACGCCTTGTCGCTCGATGCCGTTGCCGAGGGCATCGAGTCGGAGCAACAGCTCGCGTTCCTGACGAGAAACGACTGTCTGTACGGTCAGGGCCCTTTCTTCAGCGTGGCCGTAGAGCCCGACAAGATCGGCGCGCTCATGGTCCGGAGCGGCGGGCAGATCACTCGACGTCGTCGAATCACGAGTAGGCGCATCGCCGCGAAGACCGGTTGAGAGGTGCACATGACCGCCGCCAATCGCCCACGTCCCAAGACGCTCGAAGCGGCCCTTCGAGCGCTGGATGAAGCCGAAACCAAGCTGAGCGCCTATGAGGCCGGCGAAACCGGCATCAAGCGCCTCACCGAAAGCGCGAGCAGGAGCGAAGAACGTTTTCGCATGCTCGCGGAGGGCGTGCCCAATCACTTGCTGTTTCTCGATCGGGACCTGCGCATTACCTTCGCCAACGACGTGTTTCTCGAGGCGGCCGGCTGGTCGGAAAAGGAGGCCGCCGGTTGCCACATCTCGGAAGTCATGGGCGTCGAGCGTTTCATGGAGCGGCAGCCGTATTACGAGCGCGCGCTCGCGGGCGAGGCCGTGGGCTACGAATCGACGGGCGCGGCCGGCAACGAAAGCGGCTACTTTCACTTCTCCTACCGGCCGAGCTTCGACGAGTCGGGCAAAGTGCTCGGCATCTTCTCGATGGCCACGGATATCTCGGCGCGGCGAAAAGCAGAGCTCGAGCTCGAAGCGAAACAAGTCGAGCTCATGCGCTCGAACAAGGATCTCGAGCAATTCGCCTATGTCGCGTCCCACGACTTGAAGGCGCCGTTGCGCGCGATCGAGCTGCTCGTGCAATGGATCTCCGAGGGCCTCGCCGGGTACGACAACAATAACGTTCAGGAGAACCTCGCCCTGCTCGGCAAGAGAACGCAACGGCTGAACCGGCTGCTCGACGACCTGCTCGCGTACTCGCGCGCCGGCAGAAAAGTGGGCGCTCATCGCATGACCGATAGCCATGCGCTCGTACTCGACGTCGTGCAGCTCATGAACCCTCCGCCCTCGATCTCGATCTCGATCGAGGGCAAGCTACCCACGTTCAAGACCCACTCGACGCCGCTCGAGCAGGTGCTCCGCAACCTCATCGGCAATGCGGTCAAACATCACCCGGGGCCCGAGGGTCGCGTCGTCATCTCGTGCGAGGAGCAAGGCGACCGCTACGTCTTTGCCGTCGCGGACGACGGCGAGGGCATACCGGCGCAATATGCAGAGCGCGTATTCGAGATGTTTCAGACGCTCAAGCCCCGCGATCAAGTCGAGGGTAGCGGCATGGGTTTGGCGATCGTGAACCGCATCGTCCAGTGGCAGGGCGGCCGCGTCTGGTTCGAGCCGGCGCCCTCGGGTCGTGGCACCGTTTTCAAGTTTCAATGGAAAAAGAATCAGCCGTTGGCTGCGAAAGTGGAGACTCAGGTATGCCAAGCAGCAGGGTAGTAACGATCCTTCTGGTCGAGGACGACGAGGTCGACGTCAAAGCGCTCAAGTGGGCGTTCGAAAAGCTCAAGGTCGCGAACCCTTTGGTGATTGCACACGACGGCGTCGAGGCCCTGGAGCTCATGGCGAGCCTGCAGCGGCCGTACCTCGTCATCACGGACATCAACATGCCGCGGATGAACGGAATCGAGCTGCTTCGCAAGATCAGGCAGAACGAGGAGTATCGCGACTCCATCGTGTTCGTGCTGACGACATCGAACGACGAGCAAGACAAGATCGACGCCTACGATCTCAACGTGGCCGGCTACATGTTGAAAACCGACATGGGAACGAGCTTCACGCGCGCGATCAGTCTCATCGACAATTACTGGAAGGTCGTCGAGTTTCCCGGACCCGACTGATCATCGGGCGACTGCCTAAAACGCTTCAGATCATCCCGGCACGCTTGACCGCGTGATAGCGGTTGACGAGCTCGATGCCGAGCCGCTCGGGCTCGGCGTCGACCATGAGCGCGTCGCGCGCCGCGAGCCGGCGGAACGCGTCGCGGCGCGCCTGCTCGTAGAGGTGCGCGCTCGCGGCGTCGAGCGCCGCATTGCCCGACGCGAGCGGCTGCGCCATGAGCTCGCCGACGATGCGCTCGCGCACGCTCGCGAGCAGCACGAGATGCCGCGAGCGCAGCAGCCTGAGCGCGAGGCCGAGCTCGCTGCCATCCTCGTCGCGAAAATTGGTGATGACGATCACGAGCGCGCGTTTGCTCTGGCGGCGCAGCAGGCTTTGTGCCGCAGCGACGTAATCGGAATGGCTCGGCGTCGGCTGCACGCCGTAGAGCTCGGCCATGAGCGCCCCGAGCGTGTGCGAGCCCTTGCGCGGCTCGAACAGCCGCTCCGCGTCGGGCGGCGTGCCGAACGTCAGTGCGCCCACGGCATCGCCTTGGCCGAGCGCCACGTACGCGAGCAGCATCACGGCGTTCAACACTTGATCGAAGTGCGCCGTGCCGACGCCGCCGGCGCGATCGTCGGCGCGCATGCGGCGCCCACAATCGATGAGCAACACGACGCGCTGGTCGCGCTCGTCCTGAAACTCACGCACGATCGCCTTGTCGACACGCAGCGTCGCTTTCCAGTCGATGTGCCGCACGGAGTCGCCATGGCGGTACTCGGCGAGCTGTTTGAAGTCGGTGCCCTCGCCGCGCTGCCGGTAAGTCTTGATTCCGATCTCTTGGAGGCGTCGATCGGCCGCGAGCCAGGCGTAACGCGCGATCTGCGCGAAGTCGGGATAGACGCGGCGCGTCTCCGTGGCGCCGAGCCGGACGTATAGCTCGCACAACCCGATACGCGAGCGCACGCGCGCGGTCGCGGGCGCAAACTCGAGCTCGCCGCGGCGCGTCGGCACGAGGGTGTAGCTCGTGTCCACGCTCTTGCCGGCCGGCAGCACGAGTGCCACGGGCAAGCCGCTCGACACGGCGCTCGGGTCGACGTGATCGTGGAGCTCGCAGCGCCACGCCGCGGGACCATCGTGCTCGAGGCTCACGCGCACCGCGCGGCTCACGCCGATCGCGAAAGCCGGCGGCAACCGGCGCGCGAGGCGCACGTTGGCCGCGCCCCACGCGCGGCGAG
>DATFFV010000165.1:0-3961 GCA_035249885.1 Gammaproteobacteria bacterium
CCATGGCCTTTGCGGGGTATCGTTCGGCCGAGGATCGGCGCGACCTCATCGCCTACCTGCTGCGAGCCACCCAATGACGGTGTGGCACGCCGCGGGCGTGTCGAAAAAGTTTACACGCAGTTTGACGTTTCGTGTGCAACCCATTGATCTCGCATACAGCGGGGCGTTGGAAGCGCGCGGCTTGCTTCTTGCATTGCTCAACAGCTTTTCGCTCTTGACCTGGACCTGCGCTTGAACCGACCTCTAGACCTCGTCGACGACAACGGCGCCATGGCAAACGCCGCCGAGCGCCGCATGGGGCCCGACCGCCGGCGCACGACTCTCGGCACCTTCCTGCGTGGTGGCGTCACGCCGCGCCGGCGCAGCGGGCGGCGCGCCGGCGAGCAGCATCTGCCGATCGATTGGCACGAGCCCTATCTCTTGTTCCTCTCGGTCACGATTCTGTTACTCAGCGTCGTCGACGCCTTTTTGACCGTCACGCTCATCACGGGCGGCGCACAGGAAGTGAACCCGCTGCTCGAGCTCATCTTGCGCGTCAAGCCGGAGTTGTTCGCGGCGATCAAAATGGGGCTCACGGGCGCGGGCGTGCTCGTGCTCGTCGCCGTCGCGCGCGCACGGCTGTTCCGCGTGATGCGCGTTGGTATGGTGCTGCAAGGCATTTTTGTGGCCTACGTAGCACTCATTGCCTACGAGTGGTGGCTGCTGCGCACATTCTTGTGACGCCGCGCGTTTGAACTTAATGCTTGTTTGGCTACACTACGCGCGCCTTCGGGTCTGGGGGTGGCAAAATCGTTTGCGCACGCGCCTCCGGGCCCCAGCTCATGAGCACAGTATTCAAGCATCAGTACGACACGTCGCACCTGCAGGGAGCCAACGCGACCTATGTCGAGTGGCTCTATGAGCAGTACCTTGCCGAGCCCGGCAGCGTGCCCGCCGAATGGCGGACCTACTTCGGCACGCTGACCCCGAGCAGCCCCGAAACACCGCACGGCCCGATCGTCCAAGCCGTCGCCGAGCGGCTCCGCAAGCGCACCGCCGGCAGCCCACCCGGCGCGCCCGCGGACGGTGCCCCTGCCATCGAAAAACAGGCGGCCGTGTCGCGCCTCATCCAGGTTTACAGCTTGCGCGGCCATCAGATCGCGGATCTCGATCCGCTCGGTCTCTGGGAGCGCCCCGTGCCGGCGGTTTTGAGCTTCGATTTCCTCGGGCTCGACGAAGCGGATCTCACGCGCGAGTTCTCGACGGGCGGGTTAGCCGGCACGGGCAACACGCGCATGAAGTTGGGCGACATCCTCGCGCTGCTCAAGCAGATCTACTGCGGCACGCTCGCCGCGGAGTTCGCGCACATCTCGCGCGCCCGCGAGCGCTTGTGGCTCCGCGAGCAATTCGAAGCGAGCCGCGTTCACTCGACGGTGCCGCCGGCGGAGCAAACGACGATTCTCGACAGCCTCACGCGCGCCGAGGGCATCGAGCGGTACTTGAACACGCGGTTCGTCGGCCAGAAGCGTTTCTCGCTCGAAGGCAGCGAGACGCTGATCCCCGTGCTCGACGATCTCATCCAGCGGGCCGGCGAGGCCGGAGTGCAAGAGCTCGTCATCGGCATGGCGCACCGCGGCCGGCTCAACGTCCTCGTCAACGTGCTCGGTAAGTCGCCGCAGGACCTGTTCTCGGAATTCGAAGGCGCGTACGACTTGGCGAGCCTCAAGGGCTCGGGCGACGTCAAGTACCACAAGGGTTACTCGGCCGACGTGCGCACGCCCGGCGGCAACGTTCATATCGCGCTCGCCTTCAACCCGTCGCACCTCGAGATCGTCGATCCCGTGGTCGAGGGCTCGGTGCGCGCGCGCCAGGACCGGAGCGGCGACGTGCTCGGCGAGAAGGTGCTGCCCGTGCTCATTCACGGCGACGCCGCGTTCGCGGGCCAGGGCGTCGTGGCCGAGACGTTCCAGTTGTCCCAGACGCGCGCCTTCTACACGGGCGGCACGGTCCACATCGTCATCAACAATCAGATCGGCTTCACGATGAGCGATCCGCAGGACAGTCGCTCGACGACGTACTGCTCCGACGTCGCGAAGATGGTCGAAGCGCCTGTCTTTCACGTCAATGGCGACGACCCCGAGGCCGCCGTCGCGGCGATGCGGCTCGCATTGCGCTATCGGCAGGCGTTCCACAAGGACGTCGTCATCGATCTCGTGGGCTACCGCCGACTCGGCCACAACGAGGCCGACGAGCCGTCCGCGACGCAGCCAACGATGTACAGCGCCATTCGTGAGCACCCGAGCACACGCGTGCTCTATGCGCGCAAGCTCGTCGAGAGCGGTGCCGCCACGCAGGACAGCGTCGAAAAGCTCGCCGACGACTATCGCACGGCGCTCGACGAAGGGCGTAACCCGAACCAAGCGGCGCTCGGCATGATCGGCAACCAGTACACGGTCGACTGGAGCCGCTATCACGAGGCGTCGCTCAACGACTCGGTGAATACGGGCCTGCCCGACGCCGAGCTCGCGCGCCTGGCCAGCCTCATCAATTCCGTGCCCGCGACGCACAAGCTGCACGCACGCGTGCAGCGCGTCATGGAAGACCGGCGCCGTATGGCGGCCGGGGAGGCGGGCTGCGATTGGGGTTTCGCCGAGAGCTTGGCGTACGCGTCGTTGCTCGCGGAGGATTTCCATGTGCGGCTCATCGGCCAGGACAGCCGGCGCGGCACGTTCTTCCATCGTCACGCGGCGCTGATCGATCAGGTCACGGGCGACGCCTACACGCCGCTCGCGCACGTGGCGACGGACCCGCGCGCGTTCACTGTCGCCGACTCGCTGCTCTCCGAGGAGGCCGTGCTCGGGTTCGAGTACGGCTACAGCACGACGTCGCCCGACACGCTCGTCATCTGGGAAGGCCAGTTCGGCGATTTCGTCAACGGCGCGCAGGTCGTCATCGATCAGTTCATCTGCTCGGGTGAGGCCAAGTGGGGCCGGCTCTCGGGCCTCACGTTGTTCCTGCCGCACGGCTACGAGGGCCAAGGCCCCGAGCACTCGTCGGCGCGGCTCGAGCGGTTCCTGCAGCTCTGCGCGGAGCACAATATGCAGGTCGTCGTGCCGTCGACGCCGGCGCAGATGTTCCATTTGCTGCGCCGCCAGATGGTGCGCCATCTCCGCAAGCCGCTCATCGTACTGACGCCGAAAAGCTTGTTGCGGCACCGGTTGTCCGTGTCGACACTCGCCGAGCTCTCGCGCGGGCGCTTCCTACCGCTCATCGACGAGGTCGAAACCATGAGCGACGACGCGGTCACGCGCGTCGTGTTCTGCAGCGGCAAGGTGTACTTCGACCTCGCCGAGCACCGCCGCAACGAGGGAATCAAGAACGTGGGCCTGGTCCGCATCGAGGAGCTCTATCCGTTCCCGATCGAGGACTACGCTCGCGTCATTTCGCGCTACCGCAACGCCAAAGAGATCGTCTGGTGCCAGGAGGAGCCGCAGAACCAAGGCGCCTGGTATCAGATCCGCCATCGTTTGCAGGAGCCTCTTGGGCTACGCCACGAGCTCTTCTATGCGGGCCGCCCCGGCGCAGCGGCGCCGGCGTCGGGCATCCACGCGCTGCACGTGCGTCAGCAGCAGGCGCTGGTGTCTGCGGCGTTGACCTCGTCCTCGAAGGAGCGCACCGCGGGCCTGTCACCCGTCGGTAAGCGCGCGTAGCATCGGTAATCGGGTTCGATCCAGGTAGGTCGGCTGTGGGCATCGAGGTCAAGGTTCCGCAACTTCCGGAGTCCGTAACCGACGCTACGCTCGTCGCGTGGCACAAGAAGGCCGGAGAGGCCGTGCGTCGCGAGGAAAATCTCGTCGATCTCGAGACGGACAAGGTCGTGCTCGAGGTGCCGTCGCCGGCCGACGGGGTCATCAAGGAGATCGTCGCCGCCGACGGGGCCGTCGTCACGAGCGGCCAGGTGCTCGCGATCCTCGAGCCCGGC
>DATFFV010000166.1:0-4317 GCA_035249885.1 Gammaproteobacteria bacterium
TGCCGGCGCCATCGGGGCCCCAACTGTGACCGTGATCGGCGCTGGCGCCGGTGCGACGGGCGCGGGGGACACGATGAAGACAGTCGGTGCGACGGGCGGCACCGCAACCGGCTGCGGCTCGCTGAGCCCGAGCCACGTGACGGCCGCTTCGCCGACGAGCTCGGCCGTGAGCAGCTTCTGGCCGCGGTTCGCGGCGAGCGTCAGCGCGGTTTCGCAGAGATTGTTCGTGAGACGCGTGATGCCGCGCGAGTAGCGTTGCAACGCCGCTGCCGTGCCGGGCGCGAAGACGCGGTCATAGTGCCCGCCCGCGACGACAATGCGGTGGCGCAGATAGTCCTGAAGCTCGCCTTCGGTGAACGGCTTGAGCTCGGCGCGTAGACGGATGCGTTGGCGGAACGAGTCGAGCACGGGATCGGCGAGATGCTCGTCGATGCGGCCGTGGCCGAGCAGCACGACGTTCGCGCCGGGATGGCCCGCGGCATCGGCAGCCGTCGACGAGTCGAGCGCGTGCAGCACTTCGACGGGCAGATCTTCCGTGCGTTCGACGACGACGAACAACCGCGACTCGGTCGCGGCCATCTCGGACTGGAACTGGCGCCAGAGTTGCAGGCGCTCGATGCGCGACGTGCGTGCCGTGTTGACGCCGAGCTCGACGAGCATGAGCTCGAGCAGCTCCGCGGCGTTGGTCGGGGTGCCGTTGAGCCACGCGAGCGCGAGACGTGTGCTGCTCGCGCGCAGCGCGGCCGAGATCAACGTGCTCTTGCCGACGCCGGCCGGTCCACGCAGCACGACCACCGAGGTCGTCGCTGCGAACGCGAGCTTGAGCTGCTCGACGAGCTCCGTGTGCTGGCGGTTGCGGAAGACCGCAGCGTCCGCGGCAACACCCTCGTCGAACAAGCGTTTTTGTAAGCCGAAATGTGTGTGATACATGAAGCCCCGCATCCCGTTGCGAGCACTGGCGATGCCAGTCTGCCGATTCCCGGGGGCGGGTTCCTGATACCCCGTCACAACTTATGCAAAACGCCCTTGCGCTGCCGGGAACGGCGGCGAGGCCCCTATAATCGAGCCACTTCAGCCCTCGCGAGCGCTCTGACCATGGCGGTTCGGCCCATTTTGCGGTTAGGTCACCCGTGCCTCAGGCAGGTCGCCGCGCCCGTAACGGAGTTCGCGACCCCGGCGTTGAGTGCGCTCGTCACCGACCTGCTCGACACCATGCGAGCCAACGACGGCGCGGGTCTCGCCGCGATCCAGATCGGCGTGCTGCTGCGGGTCGTGGTGTTCGAGGTCGAGAGCGGGCACAACCCGCGTTACCCGGAGGCCGAGTCGGTGCCGCTCACGGTGCTCGTGAACCCCGAGATAGAACCCCTGGGCAACGACCGCGCGTCGGGCTGGGAGGGGTGCTTGAGCGTGCCCGGCCTGCGCGGTCTCGTGCCGCGCTACACGCGGCTGCGCTACCGCGGCTTCGACGAGCTCGGGCAGCGCATCGACCGCACGGTCGACGGCTTCCACGCGCGCGTCGTGCAGCACGAGTGCGATCACTTGGACGGGATTCTCTATCCGCAGCGCATCGAGGACATGACGTCGTTCGGGTTTCAGGACGAGCTCGTCGCGAGCGGCGTGCTGACGCTGGCGGCGGCGGCCGCGGATTGAGCGGCTTGCCGGGCGGCGACGCGCAGTTGCCCGTCGACCGCGGCACGCTGCGCGCGATCGCGATCGCGCGGCCGAAGTTGCCGGGGAGCCGAGACTCAGACGCGTTGCTCGCGCCAGACGCCGAGCTTGCGGTGAACGGCCTCGTCCGAGGCGCAAAAAAGCACCGTCTCTTCGTCCGCGACGACGCTCACGGGCTGCCAGCTCGGCACCGCCCAGAGGTCCTTCGGCCCGTAATCGAACGAGTGCGCATCGGCGTGTGCGCCGATCGTCACGCGGCCGCGGCCGCGCACGACCGTGACGATGCCGCCAGCGGTCGCCCGATACGGCGCGGTCGCGAAACCTTGCGGCAGCAGCTGAAGAAACGTCGATAACGTCGGAATCGCGGGGCCGCCCGTCGTCGGGTCGATGTATTCCATCTTGATGCCGTGGCAGGCGTCCCATTCGCTGTGGCGGCGCACGTGGTCGAGCGATTCGTAGGCTTGCTCGAACGGATAGCTGAAGACGGGTGAAGCGCCCACGCCGCGGCGATAGCCGGCGGGCAGCAAGTTGCGGCCGTAGCGCAGACCGCTGTCGCCGGGCGGCACTTGCGTCGGGAACTCGGGCTCGGGGTAGTGCTCGGAGAAGCCGGCCCCCAAGAGCCGCAGCAGCGCGACGTCGAGCACGTCGAGCCAGATCGTCGGCGTGCGGCTCTCGTTGCGGTGCTCATGCCAGGCCCACGACGGCGTCACGATGAAGTCGCCGGGCCGCATGTAGCAGCGCTCGCCTTCGACTGCGGTGAAGGTATTTTCTCCCTCGATGACGAAGCGCAGCGCCGCCGCCGTGTGGCGATGATTGCGCGCGAATTCGCCGGGCATGATGAGCTGGAGCCCGGCGTAAAGCGCGTCGGTCGCGAGGTGGCGGCCTTCGAGACCCGGGTTCTCGAGCACGAGCACGCGCCGCTCGGCGTCGGTCGTCGAGACGACGGCCGCGGCTTCCATGACGAGCGGCCGGAGGTCGTCGTAGCGCCAAAGGTGCGCCACGGCTTTCGGAACGGGTTCCGCGGAGAACCATTCCTTGAAAAAGGTCCAGAGGGGCACGAGCTGCGCGTGCGCCACGTGCTGCCCGTAGCGGGACAGCCGATCGCGGTCGTCGTCGCGCGCGGTCGTCATCGACCTAAGTGTAACAGCGGCGCGCTCGCGGGTTCGGCCCGCGCGCCGGCGTCCTGGGCGGCGTCGAATCAGCATCGTATGATACGGGCAAGCTTCACAAGGGCTGTTCACGACCGTGATGACGAGTCGCCGCGAGATACTCAAAGCCGGCGTGGCCGCCTCCGCGCTGCCGTTGGCGGCCGGCGCGCTCGCAGCGCCGGGCGAGCACGCCGAGGTGGTGGCGCTGTACAAGTTCCTGTACGACACGCGGTTCCCCGACAGCGTCGCCTTCGCGAGGCGCGCCGCCGAGCACGGCCACGCCGTGCACGCCATGCAAGGCGACATGACGCGGTTCTGGTACGACGACCTCCATCACCGTTGGCGGCAAGGGCCCGCGGCGATCGCGGGCCTCACGGCTCATGGCGCGCTGTTCTGCCTCGAGCGGCTCGCCTGGGATCAGCGCATGCGCGTGGTGTTTCGCGCGGAGCACACGGTCGCGGCGTCGGGTTGTGTCGCGCACGCGGTCGAAGGTCCGGCGGCGCTCGTCGAGCGCGCGGCCGACACGGCGGTCGGCAGCGGGTGGGCCGAGGCCATGGCCGATATAGCCGTGCAATGCCCGCGCCGGCGCACGCAACGCCGCGCGGCGCGTATCGAGACCGCGACTGCAACGCGCTCGCCGCCGACCGAGAAGCTGTACTCGTGGGTCATCGCGCGCGTCGAGCGCATCTAGAGTGCGAACATGACGATTCGAGCAACGTGGGCAATCGCATGCGTGGCGCTCGCCGCAGTCGCCGCGCAAGCGCAGGAGCCGCAAGTGCGCGGCCTAGCCGTGTTCGAGAACTGGTGTGCGCCGTGCCACGCGCCCGGCGCGCGGCATCCGGGCACGCAGGCGCTCGAGGCGCTCTACAAAGGCGCGAAACCTGCGGCGCTCGAGCAGCGCACGGACCTCACGCCGGAGCTCACGCGTGCGTTCGTGCGCACGGGCGTCTCGGTCATGCCGCCGTTCCGTAAGACCGAGATCAGCGATACCGATCTCGAAGCGCTGGCCGCCTACCTTGCGCCCAGGACGCCGTAGCCCGCTTCGCTGATTACCGTAGAAACGCTCTCCAACTCCATGATTAGGCTAAGGGTCGGAGGGGTTCCCGAGCACTTCAATCTGCCGTGGCACCTGGCGCTCGAGGCGCGGCGTTTCGCGTCGCTCGGCATCGATCTTGCGTGGCGCGATTACCCCGGCGGCTCGGGCACGATGGCCAAAGCGCTGCGCGACGGCGAGCTCGAGGCGGCGTTGCTGCTCACCGAAGGCGCGGTCGCGGGCGTGGCCGACGGCGCGCCGTTCAAGGTTGCGAGTCTGTACACGGAATCGCCGCTGCTGTGGGGCATCCACGTGCCGGCGGCCTCGCGTTTGAAGTCCGTCGCCGACGTGCGCGGCGCTCGCTATGCCATCAGCCGCCGCGGCTCGGGTTCGCACCTCATGGCCGTCGTGCACGCGCAGGCGCAAGGCTGGTCCGTCGCCGCCCTCGACTTCGTGACCGTCGGCAAT
>DATFFV010000167.1:0-12463 GCA_035249885.1 Gammaproteobacteria bacterium
CCCGAGGGAGCTGCGGACCGCTATCTCCTTGCGTCGCGCGATCACGCGCGCGAGCTGAAGGCTCGCAACGTTTGCACATGCGATCAACAACACTGTCAATACGAGGCCCTGCAGCAAGTACAACGTCCGCTCGGCATCGCCGACGATGTACTCGCGCAGCGGCTGCGCGCGGCCGGTGAACCCCGTTGCTTCCACGAAGGCGGCCCCACCCGGATAGAGCCCGATTTGCCGCTGCGCAATGGCGTCCAGCTCGGCGTTCAACGCGTCCAGCGTGGCGTCGGCCTTGAGTCGCCCGACCGTAGTCGAGAAGTCGTTGCCGCGTTCTTGATCGCTCGTTTGTTGCGGCGTGAAGGCGAAGGGTAGCCAGGCGTCGACGCTGCGATCGGGGAATCCGAAGCCCGCCGGCATCACCCCGACTACGCGATGCGGCTGGCCGTCGAGCTCGACGTCGGAGCCGACGAGATCCGCGCGCGCGCCGAAACTCGTGCGCCACAGCGCATCGCTCAAGATCACGACCCGCTCGTTGCCGATCGTCGCCTCCTGCTCCGTAAACACGCGCCCAAGGGCCGGCGTCACGCCAAGGACGTTGAACAGCGACGGCGACGCGCGCACGGCGGAGAGCTGCTCGGCTGTGGCTCCGCCGGTCAGTGCGCGCGACGCGGGCGTCACGATAGCGAGGTCCGCCAGCGACGGGGCCTGCGCACGGCGATCGAGGTAGTCCGGGATCGAGCTGCCGCCCGTGGCAAACCCCATCTTCGGAAAGCTGTTGAAGACCATGACGATGCGGTCGTCGTTCAAGTATGGCAACGGCCGTAGAAGGAATGCGTTCAGCGCGCTGAACACGGTCGTGTTGCACGCGATGGCGAGCGCCAGAACGCCGATGGTCAGCAGAGCGTAGCCGGGGCGTCGAACGAGGCTACGAAGAGCGTACCGCACGTCCAGAACAACCGAGCCCATGTGCCCCCCGGCTACGACCTCGACTAAGACGTAGCCGAAGCGCAGCAGTTCCGCAAACCGACGCTTTGCAGACCAGGCGATTCCAACAGTGTCGGGGAAATGCTACCGCTGCGCGAACGACCTGAGTCTAAGCGACTCCCGTCGCTCGTCGGCCGCCCGCGCCGGCCAGCCGCTCTGCCCCAGATCGGCCAAGAGCAGACGCTATGCTACTTTTGCTCGGGGAACTCAATGCTCGCGCGCCAATCATCGGGCCTGGTGGAATCACCACCTTCCGTGAGCTGGGCGAGCATTGTCAGCTTCGAGTATCCCTCCGGAGTGCCCCAGACGATGCGATAACCGCCATCCTTGTGCGGCATGATGATTATCGCGGTGTCGGGGAGGCCGGAAGCGTCGGTCACAGTCTGTTGCAGGTCGCGTCGCGATGCCTCTATCAGTGCGAGTGCAGCTTCCCATGTAATTTCGCCTTTTACGCGGACCTCGAAATCTTGGGAGGCCAACTGCAGATACCTACGGATCGTTACGTGGTCGCACGTCCACGTTTTGTTCGGGTACTCCCGCCCGCAGAGGGCCTCGAACGCCTCTTTGATGCCGTGATGTTCACTATGCGGATAGAAGATGACACCCGTCACCTCCGTTGTGGCCGGGCATCCCGGCGAAGCGTCCGCGGCTTTCACTCCAGCGCTGGACGCCAATAGCGGATATCGATCAAGCAGGCTGAGTGTGATTTGCAGGCGCTCGTCTTCAGGGAGCGGCATTGACTCGTCACAGGCTCGATCAGACGGATCATGCGCCCCAGCAACGGCCCACATGAGTACAGACGCTGAAATTACGAGAAACCGAAGAAGCTGCGCAGCCATAGATGCCACCCCTCTTATGATGCGGCTCGTTGAAGCTGTTCCGCGCTGCCCCTACGCAGGAACGGCTGCAATGGCTCGATCCTTCGCGTTCTCGTCGATCATACGCCACGGCGCCGCAAAACGACGGCTTTCGAGCTCTTTGCTTTCGTTAAAAACAGGTGAACGCACGGCGGCCCTTGCGCGAAGGTTCGGCCAGTTACTGCCGTTCGATATGGCCATCGCGTTTGATGTCGGCCGGTCCATATCTGCCATGCGAACCGAACCAGCATGGCGAGAGCAATCAATGCGAGAATCCAAAACAGCGACAAACGTGCGACCGAAGACGAGTCAACGGAGCGGAGCGACCAGTACGTCATTAGGCTGAGACGAATCAGTACGATAGCGCCCAACAGAAACACGCCTGTCAGCGGAAGCTTGCGTGCGTGTCTCCAAGCCATTCCCACCCCTTACGACAGGCAACCTAGCGTCGAACTCGCCGGTTCGCGGCAATGATACCGCGCTCGTGCCGCGAAATGGCCGCAGCTGTACTCGTTTGGCCCGCCCAAGGACCTGCGATCTCGGCTCCCGTCGTCCGGCGTTGGTCGGCCATTTCCTGCCGCTCGTCGCGCCTCCGTTTGCTCGACGACCCCGCCCCACGCGAGCAACCAGCGTCCACCCCGCCCAAATGGGCCGGCTCTGTAAGTTCGCCTCGTTCTGGTTGACTAATAGCTCACAAGAGTGCGCATTGCAGAACATGGCAGAGGACTTCGAGGACTCAATTCACGTGCATCTCGGCCGCATCCGCCACATCGCCCGTCGGTACGCGGCCGGCGGCTCGGCCGAGGACCTCGCTCAGGAGATTCTCATTCGCCTGTGGCAAAGCTACCCACGTTTCCGCGGCGAAGCGAAGGTTGAGACATGGATTTACCGAGTGGCTCTAAACACCGCAATGACGTACCTCAAAGGCACGATCAGGAACCGTCGTTTACACGCCGCCATAGTCGCGAAGTCGATGCCCACAGAAGCGTCCCCCGTGGGCGCCGAAACTGACGATCTAGTCGCGAAGTTCTCGAGCTCGCTCGGCGACATCGATGCATCCGTCTTGATGATGTACTTGGACGGTCTCTCGGCGGATGCGATCAGCGAGGTCCTCGGCATCAGCGCCAACGCGATCAATGTGCGTATCAATTGGATGAAGCAGAAATTCGTCGAGACCTACGTCTAATGAGATCAGCGCCATGACACTGGATGACCTGCGAGCCGACTGGAGAGATGAGATGACGCAACAGTCGAAGATGTCCCATGACGACCTTCAGTCGATCGCGAAGGACGTGGCGAAAGTCGGCCGTGACGTGCGCCTTCGAGACTTCTGGTTTGTCGCCGCACTCGTAGTGGCCGCTGGGCTTGGCTCGTTCTTTGGCTGCTCGACCATGTGCACTATTGGTTCCTAGGCCCGGTCGCCATCGGCGTGTCGATCGGCGCGATCACGGGCGATGCCGCGGAGCCCGGGGCCTGGGTCTACTACCTGCTCAGCGCTCTGGTGCTCGCCGTCACGTACTGGCTCTGCCGCCGCGAGTCCGCGCGCAGGTTTGGGCCTCTGTTGACGCGTATGGAGGCCGTTTACCAGGACCTGACCGCGACATAGTTCGGCCTCAGGAACGTCGCCCCGTCGCGGATGGCCCAGCGCAACGTCCACTTGCGCCTTCGTCGCCAACACTCGCTTGTTGCGCAACGGGAGCGGAGACTCCATGGTGCTGGCGAGCTATGAACGAATGCGGATCCGATGCGGCTCAACAATGAAAAGCTTTCCGTGGTAGTCATGCGGGTCCGGATGCTCGGAAATGAATCGACGCAATCCCGCCATCAAAGCGGGAATCGTCTCAGGGTGATCGTGGAGCTGAATGGCGATGATCCCTCCAAAGGCCTCTGGCGGATACGTCACGATATTGGCGAAATCGCCGTTCAAGGACACAAGGACGCTCTCGAGCTCCTGCGCTTTCGCAATGACATCCGCGTCCGGTGCTCGAGTGGGAAGATGATCACGTAGCAGTTGGACGTCACATCCGACTTGCCGCAAGCCATCGGCGATTTTCTGAGGCACGCACTGGTCGCAAAAGAAGCGTAAGTTCACGCGCCGGCGACGGCCTCGAAGTCAGCCAAGTCCCGCGCATACTTCAAACAGGCGAGGACGTCCGCGGCCGTGATATCCGGAAACTCACGGAGAATGTCTTCAGTGGACTGCCCGGCGGCTGCGTAGCCGAGGATCAATGCAGCAGGTATGCGGGTTCCCTTGATGCATGGCTTGCCGTGCAAAATCCGAGGATCAACCTCAATGTGATTGCGCCAATCGTGATTCATAGCGCCTGACTCTAGAGCCAGAATCAGGCGAACTCAATATCGGGATGCGCATGGGTGGAGTCGACCGCTTCAGGCGTGAACGGCACCGCGGATTCCGGAAGGCTGGGTGCCCTGAGTCAGGCCATCCATCCGGACTTAACGGCGTTTGCCGGAGAGCCGAACGTCCCCAACGGGTCGGTTGTGAGCGGTCCCCTGTCGTTGACGTGAGGCTACTCCAACGACTCGCGCTGTCACTACTCGAGCCGTTCGCCGGGGCGAGATCCCGAACGGCCGGAGTCGGCCAAAGCAGCGGACGTCTAGTCGCAGGGGTCGTCGATCGAACCGTCGATCTCCTCTACGAGCTCCCGCAGCGATGCGGTCGACTGAACATGGGCGTATCGCCTTTGCTCGCACCAAGCCTGCCGAGCGCTCGGGTTCGAGTCGAGGAAGTCGAGCCAGGACTGTCTCTGATCGTCCGAGCTGCGGATGCACTCGCTGATGATCCCGTGGGGCTCCCACAACCGTTTTTCTCGGTCGGGCATTACCATCACGTGCCCCGCCACGGCCTGCGACGTCGAGCCGTCGGCCGCTCGTCGCGCCGAAAAGTCCACGCCGGGGTACATTCGGGAAAGCTCCGCGGCCGGTTTATAGGGGAAAGCGCAAACCTCGATGACGTCGCCGACGTTCGGATTGTCCATACCCTGCCGATCGAGTGCAGTTTGAGGCGGACCTTCGACGACCCAGCGCAGCACCTGCCCGCCCTCGCTCCTGTCCTCTAACGTCATGATGGAATGAGGATTGCGACGGTCGAAACTGACGACCGTGCCGTTTACCCAGATGGGCGTCGTCTCATACATGAAGCCGGAGTGGTGCGCTTGAAGTGAAGGCGTGCAAGCGAGCGCCGAGAGCCCCGCTGCCCAGGCCGCGACCGTGTTTCTCATCGGAATCTCCGTCTCTACGTTCGTAGAGCTATATTATCTACAGACGTAGAGATAGCAACCGCTCTTGAGAAAACTCAGGCAGCGTGCGCGCCGGCGGCGGCCGGCGCGTCGAACGCTGCCGCGAGCGCGTCGTCGACGTTGTCGAGCCAGATGAACTTGAGTTGCTTGCGCGCGGGCTCCGGGATCTCCTCGAGATCCTTGCGGTTGCGCGTCGGCAGCAGCACGGTGTCTATCCCTGCGCGCAACGCCGCGAGCGTCTTCTCCTTGACGCCGCCGATCGGCAGCACGAGCCCGCGCAGGCTGATCTCGCCTGTCATCGCGATGTCGTTGCGCACCGTGCGACCCGAGAGCAGCGACGCCACGGCGAGGAACATCGCGACGCCCGCGCTCGGGCCGTCCTTGGGGATGGCGCCGGCCGGCAGGTGGATATGCAGGTCGTGGGTCTCGAGCGCCGAGCGGTCCGCGCCGAGCTTGTCGAGCCGCAGCTTCGCGAGGCTCACGGCGGCTTGCGCGCTTTCCTTCATGACGTCGCCGAGTTGCCCGGTGAGGATGAGCTTGCCCTTGCCGGGCACCAGGCTCGCCTCGACGAACAGGATGTCGCCGCCGACGGGTGTCCAGGCGAGGCCCGTGGCGACGCCGGGTAGGCTCGTGCGCAGCTTGACCTCGTTGTCGAAGCGCGGGGCACCCAAGATCGTCGCGACGTCGGCCGCGTCGATCGCGATGTGCGCAGCCGTCCCTTCCGCGATGCGCATCGCGGCATGGCGCAGCAGCGCGCCGATTTCGCGCTCGAGACTGCGGACGCCGGCTTCGCGCGTGTAGCCCTCGATGACGGCGCCGAGCGCCGCGTCGCTGATCGTGACCTGCTCGGGCGTCACGCCGTTGGCCTTCTGCTGCCGCTGCACGAGATAACGAGTCGCTATGCCAAGCTTTTCCTCGCGCGTGTAGCCCGGCAACTCGATGATTTCCATGCGGTCCCGCAACGGTCCCGGGATGTTCTCGAGGAAGTTCGCCGTCGCTACGAATAGCACCTTGGAGAGGTCGAACGGCAAGTCGAGATAGTGGTCGGCAAACGTCGAGTTCTGCTCGGGGTCGAGCACCTCGAGCAGCGCGGCCGACGGGTCGCCGTGGAAGCCCACGCCGAGCTTGTCGAGCTCGTCGAGCATGAACACCGGGTTGCGCGTGCCGGCCTTGCGCAGGCTCTGCACGATCTTGCCCGGCAGCGAGCCGATGTAGGTGCGGCGGTGCCCGCGGATCTCGGCCTCGTCGTGCACGCCTCCCAAGCTCGCGCGGACGAACTTGAGACCGAGCGCGCGCGCGATGCTCTGGCCGAGCGACGTCTTGCCGACGCCCGGCGGCCCCACGAAGCAGAGGATCGGGCTGCGGCCGGCCGCGTTGAGCTTGCGCACGGCGAGATACTCGAGAATGCGGCGCTTGACCTTCGTAAGGCCATAGTGATCCGCGTCGAGGATCTCGCGCGCCTTCGCGATGTCGATCGCCTCCGTGTCGAGCTTGGCCCAGGGCAGCGCGACGAGCCAATCGAGATACGTGCGCACCATCGAGTGCTCGGCCGAGGCGTCGGACATGCCCTCGAGGCGGCGGAGCTCCTTCAAGGCCTGCTTCTCGACCTCCTCGGGCATTTGGGCGTCGGCGATCGCTTGGCGCAGCTCGTCGAGCTCGGTTTCCGCGTCGTCGTCGCCGAGCTCCTTCTTGATGGTCTTGAGCTGCTCGCGCAGCACGTACTCGCGCTGGCGCTCGTCGAGCTTGCCTTGGGTTTGCTCGCCGATCTCGCGCGAGAGCTTGAGCACCTCGATCATGTGCGTCACGAGCTCGATGACGCGGTCGAGGCGCTCGCGCACCTTGAGCGCCTCGAGGATCGTTTGTTTCTCGGCCGGCTTGAGGTCGATGAGGCCGGCAACCAAGTCGGCGAGCGCGCCCGGCGACTCGATGTTTTGCAGCGCCGGGCCGAGCTCGGGCCGGACCTGCGGTAGGAGCTCGATGGCTTCGAGCGTCTTTTGCTTGAGCAGCGTCGCGCGCGCCTCGACGTTCGCGTCCGTCGACACCTGGTCGGGGATCAGGTCGAACCGCGCGGCGAGGAACGGCAGGCCGTTCAAGTAGTCGAGCGTGCGGAAGCGCTGCTCGCCTTGGCAGATGAGGTGGTGCACGCCGTTGGGCGCGCGAATGTAGCGCACGACCGTCACGGTCGTGCCGATCTTGTGCAGGTCGTCGGGGCCGGGCGTATCGAGGCGCGGGTCCTTCTGCAGCACGAGGCCGAGCTTGTAGCCGTGCTGCACGGCCTCGT
This sequence comes from Gammaproteobacteria bacterium, assembly GCA_035249885.1. Taxonomy (GTDB): domain Bacteria; phylum Pseudomonadota; class Gammaproteobacteria; order Steroidobacterales; family Rariloculaceae; genus FEN-1219. The sequence goes on from DATFFV010000167.1 coordinate 7,371, forward strand.
GAGCCGCGCGCATCGAGAGCTCGCGCGCCAAGGTCACCTGGGTGACGGCGCCGGGGAACATCACGACATTGCGGACGGGAACGACGAGCAAGACGTCGGCGGGGAGGGCGACCGGGCCTTTGGGCTCGGCGACTTGCGGCAATTGGTCTTCGTCGTACATGGCGCCCTCCGAAGAAACGTAGGAGCGGGCTATCTGGGGCCGCGCGCCCTGGCGTTCAAGCCCGCCTTCGGCGCGTTGCCCGCACCGGGGCCGCAAACCTAGATTTTAGCGAGTCGGGCCAGAAGGTTCTCGTAGCGAATGCGTCGCTGCGTGGCGACACGCACCGTCGCACGCCGCTCGGCGCGGTCGAGCGGCTCGCGATCGCGCAACTGCTCGAGGAGCACGGCGAACGTCGCTTCGGAGGCGTCGCGGCCTTCGGCCGAGCGTTGCGCGATGCGCACTTTGAGCTCGGCTTCGGGAGCGGCGCAGTGGAGGATCGCGAAGCGCGCGCCGTTCGCGGCGGCCACTTGGCGGAAGGCGAGGCGCTCGGCACGACGCAGGAACGCGGCGTCGACGACCGCGTTGAAACCGTGACGGAGCAACCGGTCGGCCGTCACCGCGAGCGCCGCGTACGTGCGCCGGCTCGCGGCCGCGCCGTACAGGCCTTGGCCCACGGCCGAGGCCGTGCGAGCCAGCGCCGCAAGGCCGTGGAGCCGTTTGCGCTCGAGATCGGACCGCACGCGCAGCGCCGGCAGGCGCGCCACGAGCTCGTTCGTGACATGAGTTTTGCCGCTGCCGGAGAGCCCGTGCGTCACGAGCAGCAGCGGCCGCGCCGGCGCGCTGAGCGCAACCGCGGCGCGCAGGTAGGTGTCGTTGCGTCGCGAGCGCCGCGTTTGCGCCGATTTGATGGCGTCGACTTTTGCGCGCACGAGTGCGCGGTACACGAGGTAGAAGCGCAGCACCTCTATGCCGTCGTAGTCGCCGCTCGCCTCGAAATAGCGGTTGAGGAAGCTAAAGGCCAGGTCCGCACGCCGTGCGGCGCAGAGGTCCATCGCGAGGAACGCGACTTCACTCACGACGTCGATCTCGCGGAGCCGGCGGTCGAACTCGAGCGCGTCGAAGGCGACGACGGCGCCGTCGCGATAGAGCAGGTTCTTGAGGTGCAGATCGCCGTGGCATTCGCGATGAGCACCCCCGGCGGCGCGCCTTTCGAACACGGCTGCCAATCTCGCGCTCTCGCGCTCGGTCCAGCTACGTAACACTCGTAGGTCGTGCTGCGCCGTGCCTCGCACGTAGCGCTCGAGTGTCGCGAAGTTGTCGAGTGCGCTCGCGCGAATCGCCGCGGCCGCATGGCTTACCTTCACGGGCGGCAGCGCGGTGTGAAATCGAGCGAGATCCGTTGCGAACTGCTCGAGCGCTGCGCGCGGGAGCTCGCCGCGCGCGAGCACTTCGTCGAGCTCGGCGCGCGTGTCGAATTGGCGCATCTTGATCGCGTACTCGATCGCGGGCTTGCGGCCGACACGCGGCGCCGCCGAGGACCCACCGATCGGCACTACTCCAAGGTACAGCTCGCGTGCGAGGCGCCGATTCAGGCGCAGCTCCTCGAGACAGAAGTGGCGCCGGCGCGCGCGCGTGCTGAAGTCGAGGAACGGTAGCTTCAGCGGCTTCTTGAGCTTGTAGGCGTACGGGCCCGTGAGCAGCACGAAGGAGATATGGGTTTCGACTAGCCGGATCTTGTCGACGTCGTGGCCGTAGCACTTCGGATTCGTCAACGCCTCGGCGAGTAACTGCTGCCGCCGAGCCGCATTCGTTGCAGCCGGTCGCGGCATGCGGCGCTAGCCGGCCTCGCCGCCCAGCAACTCGAGGAGCTCCGCCGTCTTGGCCCGCATGAGCTGCTCGTCGCCGCGGCTTTCGACGTTGAGCCTAAGCAGCGGCTCGGTGTTCGACGAGCGCAGATTGAAGCGCCAATCGCGGTATTCGACGCTGAGGCCATCCGTGTAGTCGACGGCCACGGCGCCCGGCGTGTACTTCGCCTTGACGCTCGCGATCGTCGCGGGCGCGTCCTGCACCTTGCGGTTTATCTCGCCGCTCGCAGGATAGGCGCGCATCCGCTCGCCGACGAGCGTCGACAGCGAGACGCCGCGCCGGCTCATGATCTCGGTGATCAGGAGCCACGGGATCATGCCGCTGTCGGCGTACGAGAAGGCGCGAAAATAGTGATGCGCACTCATCTCGCCGCCGTAGACGGCGTCGACCTCGCGCATGCGCTGCTTGATGAACGCATGGCCCGACTTGCTCTGCACGGCGGTGCCGCCGCCTTGTTGCACGAGGTCGAGCGTGTTCCACGTGAGCCGCGGATCGTGGACGATGCGCTCGCCGCGCGATTTGCCCAGGAACGTCTGCGCGAGCAGACCCACGATGTAGTAACCCTCGATGAACTGGCCTTGCTCGTCGAAGAAGAAGCAGCGATCGTAGTCGCCGTCCCACGCTACACCTAAGGCGGCGCGCTCGGCGCGCAGCCGCCGGGCAGTCACGGCGCGATTGGCTTCGATCATCGGGTTCGGCACGCCGTTCGGAAAACGGCCGTCGGGCTCGTGAAACATCTTGACGAAGCGAAACGGCAGGTGCGGCTCGAGAAGATCGACGATGGGGCCCGCGCCGCCGTTGCCGGCGTTGACGACGATCTTGAGAGGCGCAAGCGAGCGCCGGTCGACGTATGACAGCAGGTGCTCGATGTACTCGGGCTTGACGTCGGCCTGCCGCACCTTGCCGCGTGCGGCGGCCGGCGGGCCGAACTCATTGCGCTCCGCGAGCTCTTGGATGTCCTTCAAGCCCGTATCGGCGCTGATCGGACGCGAACCCTCGCGCACGAACTTCATGCCGTTGTAGTTCGGCGGATTGTGGCTCGCCGTGACCATGATGCCGCCGTCGAGGTTGCGGCTGAACGTCGCGAAATAGGACAGTTCGGTCCCGCCGACGCCGATATCGAGCACGTCGACGCCGGAGTCGGTGAGGCCTTTCACGAGAGCGGCCATGAGGAGCGGGCTCGAGGCGCGGATGTCATAGCCGACCGCCACGGTGCGCGGCTTGACGAACGCGGCGTAGCCGCGGCCGATGCGATACGCGATGTCCTCGTCGAGCTCCTCGGGGACGCGGCCGCGGACGTCATACGCCTTGAAGCAATTGATCTTTTTCATCGTTGCCTGCCACCGTGCGAACGCGAGTCAGTATACCTAGGCGGCGAAAACAGGTGGACGCGGGCGGCTGCTCGAGTGCTTGGTGGGTTAACGCACAGACGATGGGCAAGCCGTGGCGGACCCTGCCGCTGAGTCGTCATTGCACACGCACTCAGGAGATACCTCATGCTCGAGAGCCTCCGCAACCTTGGCGACACGAGAGTTCGTGACGTGATGTCCGCAGGCGTCACCTTTGCCTACGAAGACAACTCGGTCGAAGAGGCCGTCGTGCTCATGAGCGAGCACCAGGTACGGCGCTTGCCGGTTCTGGATCGGAACAAGCGGCTGGTGGGCATCGTGGCGCTCGGCGATCTTGTTGTCGAGCACTCCGCGGCCCGGCCGGCTGGCGAAGCGCTTGCGCAAATCTCGAAGTCTTCGCGTCCTACTCTTGGCCCGCCACGTTGACTACTGTTTGCGCCAAATGGCACGCCATGTGCCGAGCGTCGAGCGCTCAGCCGAACGCCGCCTCCGCGCGTTGGCTGATCTCGCAAGCGATCAGCGGCGCTCGAGTACAACTCGAGAGTTCGCGCGCATTACGTAGATGGATACATCGTGCCCGTCCCCAAGAAGAATCCGGAGGCCTATCGTCGCGCCTCGAACTAGCGGCGGGCGAATCGACGCCAAACGGGCAGTGACAGTAGTAACACCGCCAGCCATCCCATCGCTCCGGAGCCGCCGTCTACGAGGTTCTTCTCGAGCGGTTCGGTTGGCGGCGGCGCGGGCATCGACGGAGGCGAAGGGATGGCAGTAGGCGGCGGCGTCGGCGGCGGAACTTCGGCCTGCAAGCTTTCGCACTGACCTTCCCTGTCGCCGTCCACACGATTGCCGATCCCGAGCGGCGTCGGCGTGTTACCGGTGCACGCCAAATCCTCGCCGATCGAATTCCCGGCGAGCATCAGGCCGCCCGTATTGCCGGTCGCCACCAGATCTCCTTCGATCTCGTTGTTGAGGATCTCGAGGTGCGAGCGATTGCCTGTGAGCAGAACGTCGCGGCGAAAGTCGGTGAGCTCGAGGGTGCTCACGTCGCCGACCAGTTCCTCGAGCCTGACATTGCCGTCGACTCTGCTGCGCGCCATGTCGACGAAGTTGGCACGGCTGCCCTCGAGCCTGCCTCTGATGTGAACGTTGCGCGCAATCAGAGACCCGCCGGCAAACAGTATGACGTTGCCCTTCACGTCGGTGCCCGTAAGCTCGCACGAGGTGGCGATCTGGATGCTGCCGTTGACAACCACGGCGCCGATGTCGAGCAGGCAGTTCGACCCCTGTGCGCTCGTGTTGCCGGCGTGCAGGGCGAAAGCGGCGAGTGCACACGCGGCGATGACGCAAGGCCCCGGTCGATTCTGGATACCCATCGTTCTTTCCTCCTGGCGGCGGTCGCAGAGCTCATGGGCACGGTCGCGCAGGCTCGCGTCATTGTCTGTGCTACAGCGCACCATCGCGCTCGAGCTCCGAGGGCCACGCCTGCGGTCTTCACCGCGACATCGTTTTGGCATGCTGTAAGCTTGCTCGAGCAGTCTCGGGTGCCGGATGACCTCGTCTCATTTATGGTTGCCGTACAGCCAGATGCGCACCGTGCCGCCGCCTTTGGCCATCGAGCGAACGGACGGTGTGCGCCTCTATCTCGCGGACGGCCGCAGCCTCATCGACGGCATTTCGTCGTGGTGGACTGCGTGCCACGGCTATAACCATCCACACATTCGCTCCGCGGTGGCTGCTCAGCTCGAACGGATGCCGCACGTGATGCTCGGGGGGCTCGTGCACACGCCCGCGGCAACGCTCGCGGCGCGCCTTGCGGCGCTGCTGCCCGGCGACCTCGACCACGTGTTCTTTGCCGAGTCGGGATCCGTCGCCGTCGAGGTCGCGATGAAGATGGCGCT
>DATFFV010000168.1:0-14929 GCA_035249885.1 Gammaproteobacteria bacterium
CTCCCGTTTGGAGCCAGTCGTAGCCGCGCTCGTCGAGCTCGCGAGCGAGCTCCTTGCCGCCCGATTTGGCGATCCGCCCCCCGGCCAGCACGTGCACGCGGTCCGGGACGATGAGCTCGAGGAGGCGCTCGTAGTGGGTGACGAGCAGCATCGAGCGCGCGGGGGAGCGCAGGCTGTTGACGCCGTGGGCAACGATCTTGAGGGCGTCGACGTCGAGGCCGGAGTCCGTCTCGTCGAGTACTGCGAGACTCGGCTCGAGCAGCAGCATCTGCAGGATCTCGTTGCGTTTCTTCTCGCCGCCCGAGAAGCCCTGGTTGACGCTTCTGGTCAGAAATTCCTTAGGTATTTGCAGAAGATCCATCTTTGTCTTGATCAACTTCATGAACTCAAACGCGTCGACGAGCGGCTCGCCGCGCGCTTGGCGTTGTGCGTTCAAGGCGGCCTTCAACAGGTAGGCGTTGTTCACGCCCGGAATCTCGATGGGATATTGGAAGGCGAGAAAGACCCCCGCGCGTGCCCGCTCCTCGGGCGCGAGCTTGAGCAGGTCCTGGCCGCGAAATAGCGCACGGCCTGCCGTCACTTCGTAGTCTTCGCGCCCCGCGAGCACCTGGGCCAGCGTGCTCTTGCCCGAGCCGTTCGGGCCCATGATGGCGTGGATTTCCCCGGCCGGGACCTCGAGGGTCAGTCCCTTCAAGATTTCGTGGTCGCCGATGCGCGCGCGGAGGTTCTCGATCGTCAGCATTACTGGCGCTCCGCTCAACCCACGGCGCCTTCGAGAGTCACGCTCAAGAGATTTTGGGCCTCGACGGCGAACTCCATCGGCAGCTCCTTGAAAACCTCGCGGCAGAAACCGTTGACGATCATGTTGACGGCGTCCTCCTCGGACAGGCCTCGCTGGCGGCAGTAGAACAATTGGTCCTCGCTGATCTTCGACGTGGTGGCCTCGTGCTCGACGCGAGCCGAGCGGTTGCGCGACTCGATGTAGGGGAACGTGTGCGCCCCGCACTCGGCGCTGAGCAGCAACGAGTCGCATTGCGTGTAGTTGCGTGCGCCGTGCGCCGTGGGCATGACTTTGACGAGGCCGCGATACGAGTTCTGGCCGTGGCCGGCCGAGATGCCCTTCGACAGGATCGTGCTGCTCGTGTTGCGGCCGATATGGATCATCTTCGTGCCGGTATCGGCTTGCTGATAGTGGTTGGTGACTGCGACCGAGTAGAACTCGCCCACGGAGTTGTCGCCGCGCAAGATGCAGCTCGGGTATTTCCACGTGATGGCGGAACCCGTCTCGACTTGCGTCCAGGAGATCTTGGAGTTCGCGCCGCGGCAGTCGCCGCGTTTCGTCACGAAGTTGTAGATGCCGCCGCGACCCTGCTCGTCGCCGGGATACCAATTTTGCACGGTCGAGTATTTGATCGTGGCGTTGTCGAGCGCGACCAGTTCGACGACCGCGGCGTGCAGCTGGTTCTCGTCGCGCATCGGGGCTGTGCAGTTGTGCGCGGCGAAGCCCTTGACGAGGTATGAGTGCGGTTCCGACCGTGTCTCGAAGTTGTAGACGAAACCATCGTAAGGTTGTCGACGGATCTCCCTGATCGGCAGCAGGAAGTAGCCGTCGCGCCGAATCGCGCGTCGGCTTCTCGTGTTCTTCGCGTAGAACAAAAGGTAGCGCTTGCTGTGATGGATGGTTCGGCCGTCTTTCATGCGCTCGTCGAATGCCTCGCGGACGTTCATGTACGCGAAGATGCCTTGTCGGGACAGCAGTTCCTGCAATTGGAACGCCAGCTGGCGCGACACCGTGGCAGCGCGAACGCGGATAATGTTGCCGTCGCGCGAAACGCTGCCATCGCCGAGGTAGTAGGTATCGGTGACGAGCTTTTGTCGCGTCGGCGGCAAGTCCATGACGGCCTTGCTGAAGTGCTTGCCCGCGGCCATCTTGCCGCCGTGCTCGAGGAGCTGGTCCCACAGCTCGTTCGAGTAGACGACGAGATACACGCCATGTTTTTTCTTATCGTGGGTTCTCGACGGCCGTTTTCCCGTCAAGCGCTGGAGCAGCGTCGCGGCCTCGTCGATCACTTCGGACTCGTGGTCGCCGAACGAGAGCTCGACGGCCTTGCAGCCGTTGAACACGGTCACGCAGCCTTCGGCGACGTAGTAGCCAAGGAGCCGTAGGAAATCGTCGGTCAGGCTCGGATCGTCGCGCTCGACCTTGTTGATCGGATAGACGAGGAGGTCGCCGGGCTCGAGCTCGCCGGCCGGCACGAACTCCGGCTCGGCAGCGGCGAGGCGCCTCGCGTCGAGATCGCTCCACCCGCTGCGCCGCGCCGATGCTTGGACGCGCTTGCGTCGAATAGTGAGCAGTGGATGCTCCGGTGTCAGTTGGAACCGGTTCCCCGTGCTTCGCGGCGTGATGTCCACGAGGTCGCCGCGATATCCGCGCCGCATGATCTTTCCGACACGCGTCTCCTCTCCGCGGCTGTTGAGCACGATATCGTCGATCGCGATGTCGCGGATGTTGCGGAGCTCGTCTCCGCAACTGACCTCCTCGGAGGCGGGCAAGCAGCCTTCGAGGTAACTGACGTAGGCGCCTTCGTCGGCGATGATCAACGTTCGCTCGAACTGACCCGTCTTGGCGGCGTTGATCCTGAAATACGTCGAGAGCTCCATGGGGCAACGCACGCCCTTCGGGACATAGACGAACGAGCCGTCCGTGAATACCGCGGAGTTCAGCGTGGCGAAGAAATTGTCGCGATACGGGACGACGGTGCCGAGATAGCGCCGCACGAGCTCGGGGTGGTTCTTGGCGGCGTCGGAAAACGAGCAGAAGATCACGCCTGCGGCCGCGAGCTTGTCCTTGAAGGTGGTCGCAACCGACACGCTGTCGAAGACCGCGTCGACGGCCACGCCCGCGAGGCGCGCACGCTCGTGCAGCGGAATGCCGAGCTTGTCGTAGGTGGCAAGGAGCTTGGGGTCGACCTCGTCGAGGCTCTTGGGCGCGTCGGCGGGCTGCTTCGGAGCCGAATAGTACGAGATCGTCTGGTAATCGATGGGCGCATAGCGCACGTGCGCCCACGTCGGCTCGGACATCGTGAGCCAATGGCGGTAGGCCTTGAGTCGCCATTCCGTGAGGAACGCGGGCTCGCCCTTCTTCGCGGAAATGAGGCGGATCACGTCCTCGCTGAGTCCGGGCGGAACGGTTTCCTGCTCGATGTCCGTCACGAAGCCGTGACGGTACTTGCGCTTGACGAGATCGGCGATTTGGTCGGTTTCGGTGGCCATGTCGTCCTCAGCGAGCGAGAGCTGCGGTGCGCAAATCCGTGCGCAGGTGCGGCAGGGGCTCGCGACGCTCCTGCAGGTCGGCGAGGCTCACGCTCTCGAGAGCCCTGCGGATGCTGTGATTGATGCGCTGCCACGCCGTGCCGACGCGGCAGAACGATTCGAGCTCGCAGCCGCCCGTCGACGAGCTGCATTCCGTGATGGCGACCGGGCCCTCGAGCGCGTCCAAGATCTCCGCCGCGCTGATCGTCGCGGCAGGCCGCGCGAGCGCGTAGCCGCCCTGCACGCCGCGCGTCGAGGTCACGAGCCCCGCGTGCACGAGGGCTTTCAAGAGCTTGCTGACGGTGGGTTGCCCGAGATGAGTGGCGCCGGCCACTTGGCTCGCGGTCGTCCAGCCACGGTCGCTCACCGAAAGCTGGGCCAGCACCATGGTGCCGTAGTCGGTCAATTTGCTCATGCGCAGCATCGCGGCGAATCCTCGCGGCTCACTGATAGTGGACTATTTTAGTCCTATTTAGCGCGGCTGCAAAAGGGGCTGCCGTCGCGCCCGCCCCGGGCGGGCTCCTACCGTGGGCGTCGCGCGTTCGCGAGCTCGCGCTGCTCGTCGGGGAGATACTCGATGAGCTGATCGAGGTGCGAGCGGAAGCGCGCACGGTCGACCTCGTTCGCATCGGGAGTCTCGAGCGCCATCCGGACTTGCTCGATGGCGAGCGGCAGGTTACCGATGGTCGCGTAGTAGTACGACATGTAGAAATAGGCGTTGGCGACGTCGCCCTCGGCGTTGGCGGCGCGCGCAATGAGGCGTATCTGCTCGGCAGTGGGCGGCACGTTGTTCAAGAGGTCGAGCAAGAGCTCGTGCGCCTCGGCGGGCTTGCCCACCGAGATCAGGGTCTCGGCGTAGCTGATGGTCAGCGGGACGTTGCGGGGGAACAGGCGAATCGCGTCCGCGTAGACTTCGAGGGCCGTCGTGGTCGCGCCGCCGGCGGCCAAAGCTTCGGCTTGGCCGACGCGAAACGCCATGACGTTGGGATTGTCCTTGATGAGGCCGCGGAACAGCGCCTCGGCGTTGTCGTGCAGCGACATGCGCATCGACGCGAGCGCGAGCCCGTAGCGGTTCTCGGGGGCGTCCTTGTCGCTCTTGTTCTCGAAGGTCTGCAGCGCCGCTTCGGGCGTTGCGGCACTTCGAGCCACGAGCCGCGCCTTCGTCAATGCGTAGGCCGGGCTGCTCGCGTGCACGGTGCGCGGCAGTTGCCGCGCGCGGCCGCGCGCCTCGGCGACACGCTCCGCGGTCACTGGGTGCGTCTGCAACAGCTCGGGAACATACTGCGATGTCGAGCTGTAGCGCCGGCCGAGCTTCTCGAAGAATTCCGACATGCCGTTCGGGTCGAAACCGGCGCCGGCCAAGAGGCCGATGCCGACGCGATCCGCTTCGTATTCGTGCGAGCGCGTGAAGTTGATCTGGCGCTGCGCCGCCAGTGCCTGCGAGGCCGTCACGACGCCCTGCATGGCATCGCTGCCCATGTCGGATGCGGCGCCGAGCACGAGCGCAGCGAGCATGGCCGCCATGGACATGATGCTCGTGCGTTGATTGTCGTAGGCCGCGCGCGCGATGTGCCGTTGCGTGACGTGCGAGATCTCGTGAGCCAACACGCCGGCGAGCTCGCTTTCCGTCTCGCTCGCGAGAATCAAGCCCGTGTTCACGCCGATGTAACCGCCCGGCAGCGCGAACGCGTTGATGCGGTTGTCCTTGACGAGGAAGAAATTGAAGTCGAATTCGCCATCGTTGGCATGGCTCCCGAGCTGCGAGCCGAGCGCGCTGACGTACTCGGCGAGAAACGGGTCGTCCACGACGACCCCGGCGTTGCGCAGCTGGAGCATGACGCCGCGGCCGATCTGTGCCTCGCGGCTCTTGCTCAGGGCCGCGTCAGCGGGCGTGCCGAAATCGGGCAGCTCGGCGCCCAGGAGCGGCGCGGCCCACACGGCCGCTAACATCCCGAGCCAGCGCTTCACGGTTGTCGCACCTTGTGTGAGGACACAGCGTTCATCCTGCCATATCGACCGCTCGAGGGGCAGCGCGTTCCGTTAAAGGCCTTTGGCTGCGCCGAGCACCTCGGCAACATGGCCGTCGACCTTGACCTTGCGCCACTCGCGGCGTAACACGCCCTCGGCGTCGATCAAGAACGTGCTGCGCTCGATACCGAGCACCTTCCGGCCGTACATATTCTTTTTCTTGATGACGTCGAACTGGCGGCAGAGCTTCTCCTCGGGGTCGGAGATCAGCTCGAAGGTCAGGCCGTGCTTGTCGCGAAATTTCGCATGCGACGCCAAATTGTCGCGTGAGACGCCGAGCACACGGCACCGGAGCCGCTCGAACTCGGCGTGATGGTCGCGAAAATCCTTGCCCTCGAGCGTGCAGCCCGGCGTGTCATCTTTCGGGTAGAAGTAGAGGACGTAAGGGGCGCCCGCCAGATCCTTGTTGGTCAACGTGGCGGCCGTCGTGTTGACCTTGAAAGCCCCGATCTTTTTTCCGACCTTCGGTGTCGTCATCGCGCACTACGCTCCTTCGTCCGCGACTCACGTTTGTTTGACCGGCTCCATGATGGCGTCCACGTTGAGCTGGTCGCAGAAGTCCATGAATTCCTCGCGCAGCCCGGAGATGTGAACAGTCGCCGGAATGTTGACGGCCATCTGGACGGAGAACATCGGCGCGCCCGTGTGCGTGGCCGCATAGCTGCGCGTCGAGACTTCCGCGATCTCGACCTTTCGCGCCGCGAAGAAGCCGCTCAAGCTGTGCACGACGCCGGGTTGATCGAGGCCCACGACGTCGACGGCGTAGGGCAGGAGCTCCTTGCCGAAACGGCGCGGCTCCGTGCGCTTGAATTGCATCGTGACGCCGTTGTTGCTGGCGAACTTCGTGAGCTCACGCTCCAGGCGGCTCACCGTATGCCAGTTGCCCGATACGAGCATCAGCATCGCGACGTCGGACCCAAACGAGGCGATTCGACTCTCTTTGATGTTGCCGCCGCAGTCCATGATGACCCGTGTCAATTCCTGCACGACCGCGGTGGGATCGCCGCCGACCGCGGAGATGACCAAGAGTTGTTCCATCAGGGCGAAATCTCGCGGCGTTGACCGGTCCGCCAGTGTACCCCGAACCATCGAGTGCGCAACGCTCGGCAACTGCTCTCGGCAACTGCTCTCGGCAACTGCTCCTGCGTTGCTCTACCTCGGGCATCCATGCCCTCGCTGCGTTGCTCTACCTCGGGCATCCATGCCCGCGTCGGCAACCGCTCCTGCGTTGCTCTACCGCGGGCATCCCTGCCCGCGTCCGGTTGCGGACCCCAAGGGTCGCCGGTACTATCGTTCGCCTTTTTGGGCACGACGAACGAAGGGTTTGCGACGATGTTAGCCGGCAGCATGGTGGCGGTGGTCACGCCGATGGACGCGGACGGCGCGGTGAACTACCGGCAGTTCGCGAACGTCGTCGACTTCCACGCGGACGCCGGCACCGAAGCGCTCATCGTCGCCGGCACGACGGGCGAATCCGCGACGCTCGAGCACGCGGAGCACATCGAGCTCATCGAGAAGGCGTGCGAGCTTGCACGGGGGCGCGTTCCGATCATCGCGGGCACGGGCTCGAACTCCACGACGCAGACCTTGAGGCTGTCGCGCGCCGTCGACCGGTTGCCCATCGCGGCGTTCCTCGTCGTCACGCCCTACTACAACAAGCCGACGCAGGAAGGTATGCGGCGGCACTTTACCGCCGTCGCCGATGCCGTGACCCGCCCGTTGATCCTCTATAACGTGCCCGGCCGAACCGGCGTCGATCTGAAGCCCGACACGGTCATCAAGCTCGCGGCGCACGCGAACATCCGGGCGATCAAAGACGCGACGGGGGAACTGAATCGCGTCCACGTGCTCAGAGATGCCTGTGGGCCTAAGTTCCAGCTTTTGAGCGGCGACGATGCCACGGGTTGCGAGTTCATGTTGCAGGGCGGCGATGGAGTCATTTCGGTGACGGCCAACGTCGCGCCCGCCGCCATGCGCCGCCTCTGCGATGCGTCGCGGGCTCACAGGCGCGCCGAAGCTGAAAAGATCGACGCCACGCTGCAACCCCTGCATCGCACGCTGTTCTGTGAGAGCAATCCGATTCCCGTGAAATGGGCTATGCAGCGGATGGGCCTCATCGGCGCCGGCATCCGCTTGCCGCTGACGCCGTTGGCGCCGGAGTATCACTCGACCGTGCTCGATGCGATGACCGCCGCCGGCGTCCGCGTCGTGACCGCCTGAACATGCGCTCTCGCGCAGCCTTCCTCTTGTTGCTCGGGCTCACAGTCGTCGCGGGCTGTTCGCGAGAGCCGACGAGAGAGTGCGCTCCCACGGCGCGCTATTCGACGGCGCGGTCTGCGCCGCCCGTGCAGGTCCCGAGCGACCTGTCGCCGCCCAACGAAGAAGAGGCACTGCGCCTACCTCCCGACTTGGGCGCGAGCGTGGATGAGCCGACCGAGGAGTGCCTCGAGTCGCCGCCTCTGTTCTCGGGCGGCTCGCGCCGCGGCGCACGCGAGGCGGACCGACCCGCCGAGCCGGCGCAGCCGAGCGACGAGCCCGTCGATCCCGACCGCGTCATCGAAAACTGAAGAGCGCTGCCGTTCAGCGGCGCGCTGACGGAAGCTCCGACGCTGCGTCGGCGGCGCGAAGTATGATGACCGCATGGTAACCGCAGAAATTCTCGTGCTACTGGCGCTCATCTCGTTGAACGCGCTGCTCGCGATGTCGGAGCTCGCGGTCGTCTCGTCACGCCGCAGCCGGCTGCAGAATCTCGTCAAGCGGCGCCATCACGGCGCGCGCATGGCGCTGCGGTTGCTCGAGAGCCCCACGGATTTCCTCTCGACGGTCCAAGTCGGCATCACGTTGATCGGTGTGCTCGCGGGCGCCTTCAGCGGCGCTACGCTGGCCGAGCAATTCGGGGCATGGCTCGACACCTGGCCCTGGATCGCGCCCTATGGAGAACCGACGGCCTTTGCCATCGTAGTGCCCGTGATCACATACGTCTCGCTCGTCGTCGGCGAGCTCGTGCCGAAGCGCATCGCGCTCAACGACCCGGAGCGCGTGGCTTCCGCGCTCGCACCGGTCATGCGCGGGATCGCGCGCGTGGCGGCGCCGGCCGTCTGGGTCGTGCGGAGCTCGACGGAAGGTCTGCTGCACGTGTTCGGGCTGGCACGCGCCCGGACTCTGACAGTGACCGAAGACGAGGTGCGCATGCTGGTCGCCGAAGGCACGCGCGCCGGCGTGTTCATGCCGAAGGAGCGCGAGATGATCGAGGGCGTCCTGCGGCTCGCCGATCGCACGGCGCGCGCCATCATGACGCCGCGCACCGAAGTCGCTTGGCTCGATATCTCGGCAACGCCCGCCGAGATTGCCGTTGCGCTCGAGGCGCGACGACTGTCGCGGTTGCCCGTGTGCCAAGACACGATCGACAATCCGCTCGGCATCGTGCATACGAAGGATCTCGCACGCATTGCGCTCGCGGGCAAGACCGTGACGCTGGCAGAGGTGCTCTTGCCGCCGCTCGTCGTGCTCGACGGCACTCCCGTGCTCAAGCTGCTCGAGGGCTTTCGGCGCGAGGGCCTGCACATGGCGATCGTCGTCGACGAGTATGGAACCACACAGGGTGTCGTGACGGTCGCCGACATCATCGAGGCCGTCGCGGGCGCACTGCCCGAGACGGGCGGTGACCTCGCGACCGCGCTCGTCAAGCGCAGCGACGGCTCGTGGCTCGTCGACGGCAGCGTCGGCATCGACGAGTTCGAGGATCGGCTCGGTATTGCGGGGCTGCGCGGCTCGCGGACGTTCGAAACCGTCGCCGGTTACGCGCTCTCCAAGCTCGGCCGGTTACCGGTCGTCGGGGATACGTTCGTCGACCGAACGGGACACTATGAGATCGTCGACATGGACGGCCGCCGAATCGACAAGCTCGCCTTCCGTCCGCGCGTCGACGACGACGGCTGACGAGGGCATGGATGCCCGAGGTAGAGCAACGCAGCGAGGGCATGGATGCCCGAGGTAGAGCAACGCAGGAGCAGTTGCCGAGAGCAGTTGCCGACGCGCGGGCTACTGCGCGCCGCCGGTCGGCGCCGGCAGGCCGGCCTCGTTGAGCTTCCGCAGCACGCGGTCGGAGACCCACTGCGCGCTCCACCAGTCGATCGGCGTGATCGCGTTGCCGCCGAGCAGCATCGTGAAGTGCAGGTGATCGCCGCCTGCGAGACCCGTGGCGCCGCTGCGGCCGAGCTCGGCTTCGGTCTCGACGAGCTCGCCGACGGTCACGCCGATCGACGACAGATGTGCGTACAGCGACTGCAGTCCCATTCCGTGATCGAGGATCACGCAGTTGCCGTAGATACCGAGCCAACCCGCGTGAACGACGCGGCCGCGATTCGCGGAGCGGATCGACGCCGTTGCCGTCGAAGCGAGGTCGAAGCCCAAGTGAACTTGGTGGTCGACCTCTTGGCCGTTGTAGACGTACGTGCGTTGGTCGGCGAAGCCGGCCTCGACGGCCGTATTGATGAGCTGCTTGAAAGGTCCCTGCCAAAGCATTTCGGGCGCCGTCTGCGCCGCGAGTGCCGCGATCGTGTCGTTGTTCATGCGGCGCAGGTCGCGATTGATCGCGAGGTAAGCAGCCAAGAGATTGTCCGGGTCGTCGACGCGCAGCTCGGTAGAGTTCTGTAGTATCGCCGGCACGACGCGCCCGAGAAAGCGGTCGTCGAGTGCGATCGTGCTCGAGCGGAACTGCTTCGGAAATACTCGGAACTCGAACGTGCTCGAGCCTTCGTTGCCGAGCGAGTCGCGCGCGTAGACGTCGATGCGCGTGTTCAGCGGTTGATCCCAAAGCAAGGCAAACAACGCGACGCGCAAACCGGGGTCGGCCGAGCCCGCCGGGAAGCCGCGATAGATCCGGTCGCCGACGCGAACTCCCGACTCGGCGTCGGGCGGGTTCACGCGGTAGACGACGAGCTCGGACCCGCCGTGGTTGATGTAATGGAACTGGGACAGCACGCCCACCTGCGGCGGCATGAGTCGTACCGCGATCGTGCTCGTTGCGGTCGATGTCGCCTCGCGAAAGCCGAACAGCACCGGCCGAGTCGCCGTGACGACGACTTGGAATTCGCCGGCCGTGAGCTCAGGTATAACGCGCTTGCCCGTCGGCCGAGTCAGCGTCGCGCGATCGCCGTCTACGACCAAATCGCTCGCCGTCTCGGGCGTCAAGGCGAATAACGGCACGCGCAGGTCGCCTTGCACGACCGTGGCGTCGAGCGCCGTCAGGGCCGCATTGGGCGCCGTGACCGTCACGGCGATCTCACCGGTCTGACCGACAACGGCCGAGCCGCCGATTTCGATGACGGGTCCCTCGGCGCGACCTGCGTTGACCCACAGCGCCGCAGCGCCGACCGCGAGAGCGACGAGAACGACGACTATTTTCCACATGGGTCGCGATTGTACCGACAGCTCGCGTGATTCACACTGGTGCTGGGCGAGGAACGCGGCGGTGGAGCAAACATGCGCGACGGACGACGAATCCCCCTGGCGCTGATCGTGCTCGCGTTGTCGGCGACGAGCGACAGTGGAGCACAGCAGCAGAGCTGCACGGCTGGCGACTGCGGTGTCGCGACCGAGCGTGTGTCGCCGCCGGGGGCGACGACCGCGAGCGTGCTCTGGCAACCGTCGATGAACGTCTTTCGCCGTTTCGACGTGGCGGCCGAGCGCATGTACGAGTTCTACGGCGCCGTGCTCGGGTTCAAGCAGCTCTCGACGCTCAACGTCGGCAACGGCGGTGGTGTGGCGCGCTTTCAGGCGGGCGCGCAGGAGCTCAAGCTCACGCGCCGCGTCGCGAATCGGCACTACGAGCCCGGCGGCGTGCAGGACGCCACGGGTCTACGCTTGCTGACGTTCTATTTCGCCGACGAGGCCGAGCTCACGGCGCGCTTCGCGGAGCACGGGCTACCGGCGCCCGCATTCTCGGCCGTCCCCAGATCGAACCCGCCTTCGGCTTCGCGCTCGGCGCTCGTGACGGACCCCGACGGCCAGGCCGTCGAGCTCGTGATCGTGCCGAACGCCACAGCGGACCAACTGGCCGCGATCGAAGTGGGCGTGACCGTCGCGGATCTCGAGCGCAGTCGCGCCTTCTACCGGAGCTTCGTGGGCCTCGAGGAGCTTCCGCCCGTGCGCGACGAGCGCTTCGGCACGACCAAGTACTCGTTCCGGCACGGCGCGACGACCGTGAGCCTGCGAAGCTTCGGCAATGCGCTGCCGGCCGATAACGGCAGCGGCGGCATTCAATACGTGGTTTCGGACGTCGAGCACGTCGATGCGCTCGCCAGGGAGCGGCACATCACGATCGCTCAACCGCTGCAAGGCTTGCGCGGCTTCGATCTGCGGACGATTTGGCTCGACGACCCCGACGGCGTGACGAACTACTTTGCCGAGACGGGTGCGAGCCGCCGGGCGAGGTCTACGGCAAGCCCTTAGAGACGAAGAGGCCGGCGGGCCCGCGACGCGAGCCCGCCGCCGAAGTCATCAGATTCCCATGGCCGTCTTGATGGCGGCTTTCTGCTTCGTGACGAACTGCTCGAAGCTCTGCAGCGCGGAGTTCAGCTTGCGAGCGACGTCGGCGCTGCGGTTCGCGAGCATCTGCTTGTCGAAATCCCGGTACGCCTGGAACATGTTGCCCATCTCGTCGGCGCCCGGGAATCCGAAGCCGCGATAGACGTCGGCCTCGACGGCGTTGTACTTGATCGGCCCGACACCGAGCACCTTGCTCAACGTCTGACCCATCTGCTCGATCGTCAGCGCCTCGCCGAGGATGCCGACAGTCTTGCCGAGGTACTCGTTGCCGGCCTTGAAGATGCCGTACGCGACCTTGCCGATGTCCTCGGCGGCGATGCCGGCCATCTTGGCCGTGCCCATCGGGAACGCCCACGCGAGCTGGCCGTCGTCGCCCTTCTTGGGCGCCAAGCCGAACATGTAGAGGTTGTCCCAGTAGAACGACGTGACGAGGAACGTCGTCGGGACGCCCTTGAAGAACGCGTTGGCCTCGGCCTTGGCGTCGAAGTGCGGCACGCGGAACGTCTGCTGCAGCATCGGCATGCGCTTGTCGTCGGGCTTCATGAACTGGCGGATGTCCTCGAGCGTCGACCAGATCACGTGCTTGACGCCGGCCGCTTTCGCCGCATCCGCGATGTTCTTGGCTTGGGTCTTTTCCTTCTCACCCGAGAAGTGCTCCCAGAAATTGGTGACGGCATATACGCCATGCGCGCCTGCGAAGGCCTTCTTGAGGCTCTCGACGTCGTCGAGGTCCGCTTTGACGACTTCCGCGCCGGCCGTCGCGAGAGCTTTGGCTTTGTCCTTGCCCGTGTCACGCGTGACCGCGCGGCAGGCGAAGCCGCCGGCCGAATCGGCGAGGATCGCGCGGCAGAGGCCGCCGCCTTGCGAACCCGTCGAGCCCAATACAGCAATGATTTTTTTGTCGGCCATGTCGATTCCTCGCTGAGACGCCTGATGGAAAGACGCGAAGCATAAACGTCTTTCGGTGCTTTAAGTAGTCCGGTGCTCATGCCGCCGTCCTCGCCGTTTCTGTCCCTGCCTCGCGACGGTCGTTAAGCCTGCTCGGCGGAACCGGCGAGTCCGAAGACTCGTTCCCGCTGATGGACGCCAACACCTTGGCGCGAGCGAGGATGTTCCGGGCCGCATTCACGTCCCGGTCGTGCGGCTCACCGCAGCCGCTACACGTCCACGCTCTTACAGCGAGCTGTCTTAGACCCTGCGGCCCGCTGAGCGAACCGCATTGCGAACAGACTCGCGAGGTGTTCCACTCGCTGACGACTTCGACAGACCTGCCGGCGTGCTCACCTTTTGTACTGCAGCATCTGCCTGAGCATTCCCCATCCGCTGTCGAGCACGGACTTCGCCAGCCGCGTTCTCGCCAGCTTCGGCGCGTTCACGTCGCCAACGACGATGTTCTGATACTGGTCGACGATCCGGCGGCTGTGTGCAGAGCATCCCGCCGCCGGTTGGCTGCTCTGCGGTGCAAACGCTTCGCTTGGCGCTTGTGGCCGCAGAGTCAGCGTGACGGATGCGGCATGAGCTCGTTTCGTCCTTTTTGCGCTGGCGCTCCCGTTCCGTTTCACTTCACAGCTCGCTGGCGGGTCGCGACGTCCTGCTGCTTCATCGTTGCCACCAGCGTCGGTGGTGGCGGAGAGGGAGGGATTCGAACCCTCGATACGCCTTTTGGGCGTATACACACTTTCCAGGCGTGCGCCTTCAACCACTCGGCCACCTCTCCGATCTTGCGCGTCGGCCGTGAGCGAGCAGGGCCGGCAGCGTAGCCCAGAACGGGAAGGTGATTCAAACCCGCGCGGTGTGTGAATCGCGCCTCGGGAGTGGGGCTGGTAGAGTAGCGATGGTCCGCGTCGGTTCCCCCGCGACAACTAGTTGTGAACCCCGTGAGGCCCGGAAGGGAGCAGCGGTAGCAGCCTAAGTTGGGTGCCGGGGTCGGGCTGGCGCGGACCTCCTATTTCTCGAGAACAAGGACGGGCGTGAGTTACACGGTTCTGGCGCTGAAGTGGCGGCCGAGGCGGTTCGAGGATCTCGTCGGCCAGCCGCATGTCGTGCAAGCGCTCGCGAATTCGCTCGCCGACAACCGCCTCCACCATGCTTACCTGTTCACGGGGACGCGGGGCATCGGCAAGACCACCGTCGCGCGCCTGCTCGCCAAGGCGCTCAACTGCGAGAAGGGCATCGTGGCCGAGCCCTGCGGAGTCTGCGCCGCGTGCACGGCCATCGATGCCGGTCGTTTCGTGGATCTCATCGAGGTCGATGCGGCCTCGCGCACGCGCGTGGACGATACGCGCGAGCTACTCGACAACGTCCAGTACGCGCCGACCCGCGGGCGTTTCAAGGTGTACCTCATCGACGAGGTGCACATGCTGTCGAACCACTCCTTCAACGCGTTGCTCAAGACGCTCGAGGAGCCGCCGCCGCACGTCAAGTTCCTGCTTGCGACGACCGACCCGCAAAAATTGCCCGTGACCGTTCTCTCGCGTTGCCTGCAATTCAACCTCAAGCGATTTACGACCGCGGAGATCCAGGCGCAGCTCGAGAAGATTTGCACGGCCGAGCGCGTCGTCGCCGATGGCGCGGGGCTCAAGGCGATCGCGCGCGCCGCCGCGGGCAGCATGCGCGACGCGCTGAGCTTGCTCGACCAGAGTATCGCGTTCGGCGCCGGCAAGGTCGAGGGCGCCGCCATTGCCGCGATGCTCGGTACCGTCGACCGGCGCCACGTGCTGCGGTTGCTCGAGGCCTTGGCGGCGCAGGACGGCGCGGCGTTGCTCGAGGAGACGGCGCGCCTCGAGGAACACGCGCCCGACTACGGCGCCGTGCTCGACGACCTGCTCGAGGCCCTGCAGCGCATCGCCGTGCTCCAGCTCGTGGGCGAGCGGCCCGACGACGAGGAGTTCGCCGTGCTCGTGCCGTTCGCGGGCAAGCTCACGGCCGAGGACGCGCAGCTCTACTATCAGATCGCGCTCCATGGGCGGCGCGACTTGGCCATTTGCCGCGAGCCGCGCGTCGGTTTCGAGATGACGCTGCTGCGCATGCTGGCGTTCCG
>DATFFV010000169.1:0-15362 GCA_035249885.1 Gammaproteobacteria bacterium
CGGCGGCGCGATCGGCTGGGCGCAGATCGAGGACGGCCGCTACATCAACCCGGCCGACGGCGGCTGCGCCGGTAACGAGCAAAGCATCGAGCGCTGGAAAGGCTGGCTCGCGAAGGGCTTCACGTCGAGGGCCGAGGCCGAAAAGCAGTAGCTCCGAGCTCGCGCAACGACGGCAGCGCGGTGCCGGCCGGCATCGCGCCCACCACCCGGGTCGGGCTTCCGCCCCGAATCATGCAATCGTGACCGATTTCCGCGCGCCCGGCGGGGGTGAGGGCCTACCCTCCGCTCGATGGTTACCTCGGTGAACGCAGCCGCCGCGATGAGCTCTTCGACCGCCGACGATGAGCGGGGAATCAATCACTCGCTCTACGACGAGTACGTCCGGGGCTTCGACGAAGTGCCCGTGCTCAATGACGCCGTCAGCGTTCCGCCGCGACCGCCACGGCCGCCGAGCTTCGTGCGCGGCGAGCGTCGCAGCCTGCGCGGCGAAGAGCGGCCCGATAGCTATTCGCTGCGCGAAGCGAGCCTCGCCGAGATCGAGCTGCTGTACAGGGAATACGCCGCCCCGAAGCCCGTCGGGCGCAAACCGAGGAAACGCGCCGCGAAGAAGAGCAACGGCCGCAAGAGCAGGCGCGCCGCGAGCACGGCCTAGGTCGTCACTGCTACCGCCAGGCCTCGATGGCCTGGCGCTGCAACGAGTCGGGGCCCATTTGCATGACCTCGACTTGCACGCCGTCCGGGTCCCTGATGCGCGCTACCTGGGCCCTCGACACGCCGACGGTCACTTCACCGACCGTCACGCCGCGCGCGCGCAGATTCGCGACGCTGCCGGCCAGATCGTCGGTCTCGATGCCGATGTGAGTGACGCCCGTCGGCTGATTCGCGGCGGCCGGCAGCAGCTCGACGAAGGTGTCGCGGCTCAGCTGCAGATACGTGAGCCGCACGGTGCCGTCTTCGTTGCGCACCGTGAACGCTTCCTTGGCGCCGAGCGTGTCGCGGTAGAACGCGAGCGCTGCGTCGTAGTCCCGCGTGCTGATGCCGATGTGGTTGACGCCGCGGCGGCTGCGATCCTGCGCGACGCTCACCTGCACGAGCACAGCGCCGACGATCAGCCCGCCGAAGAACAATACCGAGCCCTTCATCGCAAACCTCCTGCTTCAGAGTTCGAATTACCTCGCCGCGGGCGTCGCAGCGGGCGGGATGAACGACACGAGCTTGCGCGACTTGATGAACCAACGCCCGTCCACTTTGACGAGCACGTCCTCGTAGCGCCCCATGAACCCGGCCGCGAACTGCCCGTTGTCCGCGAGCCGGACGGTCTGCGCGTACGACTGATGCCGCGCGTTCGTGGCGTCGAGAATCTCGATCGACGAGTTCGACATGACGTGGTAGAGCTGCGGTGACGGCGTTCCGGCGATCTGGTTGCGCGCGCGGCTCGCCTGTAGGTCGGTGACGATCTTGCGGATCGCGGCCCGGCCCTTGTACACGGTCCCCGTCACGTCGTACTCGCCGTCCTCGGTGAACACGCCTTCGTAGGCGTCGGCGTCGAGCGTGTCGAGGGCCGTGACATACCTCACGACGAGCGCTTCGATCTCAGCCTTGTCGAGCAGCCTCTGCAGGGCGGCGGCCGCAGTGTCTTCGGCCGCAAAGGCGGCGCTCGCGCCGACCGTCAGGAGCAGCGCGCCGGCGATGACTCTAGTGTGCACGTTCGTTTCCTCAAGCTTGTCGCAAGTATCGCCGACGCTCGAACGGCGCGTGTCGATTCGTGGCGGACTCTATCCGCCTTTGCCGGGAAATGCACCGGCTCAGTAGCCGCCGTCTCCGTCGTCGTCGTCGCTGAGCACGCTGGCGGCGACCACGGCGCCGACGACGATGCCGACGATGACCGCCTTGCCGAGCAAGTTCGACGCAGGCGCGTCACGCAACGGGTCGTCGCTGCGCCTCGTGAGCGGCACGTCGAGCAACGTCTTAGGAAGCCAGCGGTGGCTGCCCGCGACACTGAGCGGCGCGTGCGGCAGCTCGAGCAAACGCAATCCGAGAACGGGCTTCGCCTGCCGACGGTTGCGTGCGCCGAGCGGCACTTCGAGATAAAGCGCCGCCGCAGTCGGGCCGCGTTCGCGCATGCCCGCATGACCGAAAATGTCGGCGGCGGCGGCAGCGCTACTGGTGAGCAAAGCCAGCAAAGCGAAAAG
Source organism: Gammaproteobacteria bacterium (assembly GCA_035249885.1). Lineage (GTDB taxonomy): Bacteria > Pseudomonadota > Gammaproteobacteria > Steroidobacterales > Rariloculaceae > FEN-1219. Next base: position 2,193 of record DATFFV010000169.1, read on the forward strand.
GACTCGTGTTCTCACGTTTGTCTCCCACGGGTTCGCGATGGCCAGTGAGTCCCGGCGGGCGCCCCGAAGGTTCGCAACCCCGTCAAACCTCGGCCCACATCCTGCGCAGATTGTGGTACGTGCCAAAAGAAGGACGCCACGCGCTCGCCTGCCGTCACAGGCGTCACGTGGTGGAGGCTCGAGGCGGGATAGACGATTCGTCGCCGAGTTCAGCACGTTCGGGCGCGTGCACAAGTTCGACCGGCGCTGACGTGGCGCTTCGTCGTCAGTGGGAGCAGAATCACGACATCGAAAATCAGCGAGGGGGATTCCGGCCATGCGTCATGTTCATGACATTCGCGGCGCACGCACGCTGCAGCTACTGATCGCGGTACTACTCGTCGGTGCGAGCGGCGCATCGGCGCAACCCCGAGCTCCGCAGGCAACACCGGTGCCCGCGGCCGTCCCCGCGGCCGTGACGATTGCGCGCCCGACCGCCGCCGAGATCCAAGTCGCGCGTGACAGCTTCGCGAAATTCCTCGCCTCGACCGACGCCGCCACGCGCAGCGTGCTGGAGAAATATCCCAACCTGCTCGAGGTGCGGCCGCCCGCACCGAACACGGCCATCCTGCCCGGCCTCGCGCCGCAGTTTCAGGCGAAGCATCAAGCCAATCGCGAGGTCGCGAAACAGGGCGATGCCGAAGTGCTGTTCATGGGTGACTCGATCACCGACTTCTGGCGCAACGCCGACGGGCCGTTCGGCGGCAAGCCGGTCCTGGACAAGCACTTCGGGCACTGGAAGGTGGCGAACTTCGGTATCGCGGGCGACACGACGCAGGGCGTTCTCTACCGCCTGCAAAACGGCGAGGGCCAGGGGTTCAGCCCGCGCGCCATCATGCTCATGATCGGCACGAACAACACGCTCCGAAACTCCGCCGCCGAAATCGCCGAAGGTATCGGCGCCATCGTGCTCGAGCTTCAGCGCGATTTTCCGCAGGCCAAGATCCTGCTGCTCGGCGTGTTCCCGCGCGGCCGGCCCAACGATCCCGTGCGCGCCACGATCGCCGACATCAACCGAACGATCGCCAAGCTCCACGACGGCGAGCGCGTGCACTACCTCGATATCGGCGCACAGTTCCTCGCCGCCGACGGCACGATTCCCGCGGACGTCATGAGCGACCTGCTCCATCCTTCGCCCAAAGGCTACGAGATCTGGGCGCAGGCCGTGAAGGAGCCGCTGTCGCAGCTCATGGGCAGCCGCTGAACGAGGCCGGGCGAACGCCTTACTCTCGCGTTCCCGTGTAGCGCGCGGACTCGCCGCCGCGAGTGACTGTCACGCTCATGCGGTCGCCGTCTACGGCGCCCGTAACTCGTACCGGCTGCTCGCCCTCCACGAACTCAAGCTCGACGCTCGCGCCACTGAGCCTGCCGGTCAGCGCATTGCCGCTCACCGACCCGCTCAACAGCTGAAACGTCTGCTCCAGCGTGGCGTCGAAGCTTCCCTCGTCCTCGGAGCGAAACGTCCACGGCCCGTCGACTTTCGCCGGCACGATCCATAGATACGCCGAGCCGTGGTCGGTATCCGCATGGTCATCCGGCTCCCAGTCGCCCATCGTGAAGGAGTAAGACACGACGCGAGTACCGGGCCGCATGTCGAGCAGCGTCGGCCGCAAGCGCAAGTTCAGCGCCGGCAGCAGATAGACGGTGACGACGGTCGCGTCGCTGAAGTCCGTTGCGAAGATGTCTCCCCGCAAGATCCGCACGCGCCCTTCGACGCCTTCAGCCTCGACGAGACATTGCGCGTACTTCGCGAGGTCCGCGTCGTACTCGATGCCGATCGCCGTTGCGCCGAAGCGCTTGCCCGCCGCAATCGCGATCTTGCCGTCACCCGCACCGAGGTCGTAGACCTTGTCGACCGGCGTCACCTTGGCCATCTCGAGCATGCGGATGACCATGGGATCCTCGGTCGGAACCCAGATGACGTCCTTGCCCTCTTGGCCGCGCTGCGGCGTGTACTCCCGCTCGCAATCGGCCCGCGTCTTGCCGTCGGCGAGCGACGCGAGCGCGACGAGCGACGCGAAAGCGACGGCACCAGCGAGCAGCCGCCGGCGAGCGTGCATCGTTCGTCGTCTACGGTGCCGGCAGCGCGAAGCAGTAGAACAAGCCGTCGCCGCCCGTGCTGACCAAGCCCTGCTGGCTGCAGCCGCGCGAGTCGTGCGTCGAGTTCCAGGCCGAGTAGTCGTGATGACCGACGCGCGCTTTCGCGCCGCCTTCGTCGCTGCTGCTCGTCCAGTTGTTGCACGTCATGTCCGCGCCGGCAGGATACGCCGTGCCGTCGGGCTGCGAGCCCGTGAGGATGTCGTGCCGGTTCGGCGCGAAACCGCTGCCCGGAATCTGGTTACCGCGCTCGTCGAGCGCCGTGAAAACGGCCAAGCGATTGGCCGAGCTGTGCAGCTCGTCGACGTTCTGCGCGATGCGCTGGCCCCGCACGTTGAACCACGGCCCCGGGCCGATGCGGTCGCGTGCGTTGACGGCGCCCTGCCCTTGCGTGCTGAGATAGGCCCGCCACGTGCGTGCGCCATGTCCCGCAGCTTGCGCCAAGTCCTGGCAGATTCTGTCCGCACCCGCGAGACCGCCCAAGTCGCCGCCGTCGCCCGAGCCTCGGCTCGTCAAGAAGAACGACATCGGCCCCGTCGGCGGCTGCGCCAACGCGAATCCCACGCCCACGACGCCGATGACGGCCGCAGCCATTGCCGCAACTTTGTTGTGCCTTTTCATTGGAATCTCCCGTTCGCTGAATGAAGCAGTCCGATACTAGTGCACCGATGGCGGGGCCGCCATACTCGGCAGGCCGAAGGCGTAACCGAAGGTGCCCATGAACTCGATCGAAGCGGTGGCCCAAGTCATCGAGCTCGCGGTCGCGCCCGTGTTCCTGCTCGCCGGCATCGCGGGCTTACTCGGCGTGCTGTCGACGCGCCTCGCACGCATCATCGATCGCGCCCGCGTCATCGAGCGGCGCATTCCGCAAGCGAAAAGCGACGAGCAGCGCACGTTGCTGCGGCGCGAGACGACGGTGCTGTGGCGCCGCATCGCACTGATCAACTGGGCCATCCGTTCTTGCGTCATGGGCGCGCTCGCGATATGCCTCGTCATCGTGGCGCTGTTCGTCGGCGAGTTCGTCGTCTTCAACATCGCCCGTGCCGTGGCCGTCCTATTCGTGCTCGCGATGGCGCTCATCGTCATCGGGCTCCTGTTTCTGCTCCGCGAAGTCAGTCTATCCGCGCACCAAATGCGTCAGGGCCTCGAGATTGCGATCGAGGACGCGGCGACGGACGCGAACCGGCCAAGCTGACGGCCGACTGCGCGATTCAGCCTTCGGCGGGCTTGCGGGCGATGCTGGCGACCCAGTCGCGCGTGCTCTGCGCCCGCCCCGTCTCGAGCCAGCGAAACACGAGACTGTGCCAGAGCACGCGGCGCACGTAGGCGCGCGTCTCGTTGTAGGGAATGTTCTCGATCCAGACGTCGCTGTCGACCGCGCGCGGCGGAAGCCAGCGCGCGGCCGCCGCCTCTCCGGCGTTGTAGGCCCCTAGCGCGACGGGTACCTGACCGTCGAATTGCTCGAGAAGCTCTGCGACTCGCGCGGCGCCGAGCGTGATGCTGACCGTGGGATCGAACAAGTCGCTGCGCTGCGGAGCCGGCAGCGCCCAACGGCGTGCCGTCGCGCGCGCCGTGGGGTGAGTGAGCTGGGCCACGCCGAGCGCGCCCGCGGACGATGCGGCATCGGCGCGAAACAGGCTCTCCTGGCGGAGCACGCCGTACAACAAGTGCGGCTCGACGTCGGTCAACTTGACGGCCGCGGCGACTTCCCCCGCATAGGGCCGCGGATAGAGCAGCGTGTAGTCGTTGAACCGGCCGTGGCTCGTCGCCGTCGCGACGGCGACGTCGTAGATCTCCCAACGCGCAGCGAGATGGATGGCCTGGAGCCGCTGCTCTTCGGTTAGCTCTGCGTACCCGTAGTGCCATTCGTTCGTCGCGAGCTCGCGGAGGCCGACGAGCACGAGCTCGCGGGCGCGTCGGAAGGCATCGAGCGCGGCGATCGCCTCGATTTGGTCGGGGTCGAGCGGCATGGGTTCGAGCGCCGGAGTCACGCGTTCGTCCAAACGTGCTGCCGCCATTCCCGAGTAGTAGTTGTCGCTGCCGACCACGGCCGCATAGAGCGCGCGGGCCGCGTCGCGCTCGCCACGCTGCTCGGCCGCGCGCGCTGCCCAGTATTGCCACGACCACTCCGACTGCTGCGCGGGCGACATCGCCGCGATCGCGGCGCTCACCGCGTCCCAATCGCCGCCCCACATCGCCGCGCGGACCCACCACTCCAAACCCAGGTCGTCGAACGCGGCTCTCGGCACGCGCGCAAAGTGCTCGAGCGCCTCCGGTCGACGATCCCAGGCGAGACCCTTCGCGAGCGCCAGCGTGAGCTCATGCGCGTCCTCGCGCGTCGGCGCGCGCTCTGCGAGCGCCGGGTGGCGCGCGAGCGCCTCCGCGGGCGCGTTACGCGCGAGCCGCGACCAGGCCTCGAGCACGACCTCCTCGGCAACATCGCCATGCGAGCCGTGTATCAGCCCGTCGAGCATGCGGCGCGGGCTCTCGATGAAGGCGGCGCGTTCGAGCAACGGCGCCGCCAATTCACGCGGGAGCCGCGCGGCTATGACGCGCGCGAACGCCGCTTGACCGTTGTCGAGCAGCAGCGCCACGCGTTCGGCGACGAGCTCGTCGGGCAGCTCGCGCTCCGCTCGCAGCCACTGGAACGCGGGCTCGCATTCGCCGGGCAGCCGATGACCCGTGAGCCACCGCGTGCGGATCGCGGCGGCGAGGCCAGCGGTCTCCCGAAGGGCGATGCGCGCGTTGAAGTGCTGGCATTCGAGCGCCGGCGTGGCCGCCGCCGCATCGTAGCGGTCGACGAACGCTCGCCACGACGCGCGGCGCGCGAGGCTCGACAGCCAGGCCCGGCGCAACGCCTGCGCAACGGGGGCGCTACCCGCTTTCTCGAGAAATTCGGCGGCCGCGACATCCGCTTCATGCCACGCGCCTTGCGCGCGCTCGAGCGCCCGCTCGATACGTGCAGCGCGCAGGTACGGATAGAGCACATAGGCGCGCAGCGCTTCGGAGTCGTCGGCCTCGATGCCTGCGGCTGCGGCGGCATAGGCCGCGCGAAACTGGTCGCGAAGGGCGGCGTCCGCTTCCGTGTCGGCCGACGCCACTGCGACCGACACGAGCGCGCCAACGGCGAGCAATCCTTGCGCGACGTGCAACCAGCGGCGGCGGTCCTTCTGCCCCATCGCCGAAGGATACACCGTGACGCGCCGCGTGGCCCGCGGCGTACGCCTCACCACGGCGCAGGCTTATGTCCTCGAGGAACGGGCCCAAGGCCACGCGCGACTGGGAATAGAGCGCCGCGCCCTGGAATGCGGCACACGGATGGCGCTCAGTGCAGTGCCCAGTGCCGCACGCCTTGCGCCGCGAGAAATTCCTCGGCCTGCGCGCCCCGCAACAAGGCGAGCGTTGCGAGCATGCCGGCCTGCGTGCACGTGGCCGCCGCCACGGTCACCGAGCGCGGCGCGCCGACCATGGGCCAACCCGTCGTGGGATCGAGTATGTGGCCGTAACGCCGGCCGTCCTTGCGCAGGAACCGCCGTGCGTCGCCGCTCGTGGCGAGCGCGCCGACGTCGAGATCGACCTCGACCGCCGCCCGGCCGTCGGCGGCCAGCGACTCGATGCCGACGCGCCAAGGCCTACCGGCCCCTTGCGACCCGAGCGCGAGCAGATCGCCACCGAAGTTGAGCAAACAACGTGACGTGAGCGGCCGCACGAGCGCCGCGGCGCGATCGACGGCGTACTCCTTGCCGATGCCGCCGAGATCGATCTCCATGCCGTCCGCGAGCGTGAGCGCGGGCGAGCGCCAGTGCACCTTGTCCCATCCGACCTTCGCGAGCAACGCGTCGACGGCCGCAGGGCTCGGCACGCGATCGCTGCCGTCGAAGCGCCAGGCGCGCCGCAGTACGCCCGACGTGATGTCGAACTTGCCGTCGCTGAGCTCGAACAACTGCTCCGCGTAGTCGAGCAACCGCGCCGTCTCCTCGTCGACGACGATCGTGCGGCCGTGCGCACGATTGATCGCATCCACGGCGTTCCCGGCTCGATAGCGGCTAAACTTGGCCTCGATGCGACGCGCCTCGGCCGCCACCGTCCAAGCGATGCGCTCGGCCGTCGCTCGATCGGCATCGGCCACGTGCACCTCGCACGTGCTCGCCATCGCCTGAAACACGCCGAGCCAGCCGGAGCCCCGCGGCGACAGCTCCGTTGCCGACGCGAGCCCAAGCGTTGGCGGGGGCTCAGCGCCGGCCGAACTTGTAGCTGAACTGCGCAATGACCGCATTGAGGTCGGGATACAGGTCGAAGCCGGCGAGCGCGCCGACGGCCGCGCCCGGAGACGGGTTCCCCGTTTGGGTGTAGTACTCGACGCGCGCCGACCATTCGCCGCCGCGCGCTGTCGCCTGCCCGTACTTGAGCCCGATCGTGAGCCCGTCGAATTCGCCGAGCCGGTGATCGGCCGTCGCGTAGACCGGCAACGGTGTGCCGTCGAACAAGACCGTGCGATAGAAGTCCGCGGCCGTTTGCTGATAGAAACGCACGTGCGGCTGGAGATACCGCTCCCCGAAGCTCCAGCGATAGCGCAGCTCGAGCGTGTGCGAGTCCACGCCCCAGTCGTCGGTCATGTAGCGATACGAGGCCTCGAGCACGTCGCCGTTGAAGTCGCGCTTCACGAGCCCGTAGAGGCTCTGTTTCTCGCGAGCGTCTGGCCGGCTGTCGAACAGATAGCGATAGAGGCCGCTGCCCGCGGGCCCTGCCGTGGGGCTGCCCGTCACGGGATCTACGACCGACAGCACCTTGTAAGGATCGCTGAGGTAGCCGTCGGACTGGCTCAACGAGTAGTTGAGTTGAACGATCGTGTGCCGGCTCAGCACCTGCGTCACGCCGAGCAGGAAGTCAGTGACGTCCTTCGACTGGCCACCGCGTTTGTTCGAGCCGGCGCCAACTCCGAGCATCGGCGTGAGAGGCACCGGCGTGCCGCCGACGGGGTCTATCGTGTCGTTGGCGAGCGCGAGACCGAAGGACAGCGTCGTGTTGCGATTGTTGAAGTCGCGCGCGAAACGCGCGTTGAGCCCGGCGTGCGTGTAGTCGTACTCGTCCGACAGACTCGCGCCGAGCGACAGCAACGAGAGCCGCGCGATCGGCATCTCCCAGCTGGCGCCGAGCGCGGTGCGCGTGTCGAGGAACGACGTGTCGAGGGCCTGTGCGCCGGCGCCGACGGTGTACTGCGAGTTGCCCGACGGGCTCGTGAACGTCTGCACCGTGCTCGCGGGCACAGCGCCGCTCGGCGAGGCGCCCGTCAGGGAGTCGATCGCAAGCGTGAGGTCGAGGAATTTCTCCTCGCGAATCTCCTTACGGGCACGCGCGGTCACGCTCGTGTCGCGGACTCGGCCATCGGACTCGCTGTAGATCAGGAGCGACGTATCGAGGTCCCACGGCGGGAGCTCCTGTGCAACCACGCTGCCGGTGGCGCCGAGACCGAGCAGCGTGCAGGTAGCCGCGGCGAGCGGTGTGCCGATCTGCCGAACGGCCGGCTTCGCTTTGTCTTTCAGTTGCATCCGCAGCCACCCCCGCCGAATCCTTGGCCACCGCTCGATGCTTCCTTGCTGAAGTAGATGTGCTCGTCGGTAGCCGCCTCGATCGGATCGCTCACGATTTGCATGTCGGGACGCGCGAGCACGTCGCGGTCCCAAGGCTCCACGGCCGCGCAGCCACCGACGACCAGCGCCACACCCACCGCCACGACTGTGCGGCGCAAGTTCGATGCATTCATGCGGAAAGCTCTCCTCGAGCGGACGAATCAGTTCTTGGGCCGGGCCGCGGCGAGCGCGTCCTCGATGGCGCGCTCGTACTCCGGCGCATCGGCCGTCTTGAAGCCGAAGTGGCTCGCGAGCACCGTGCCATCGGCCGCGAGCAGATAGGAGCTCGGCATCGCTTGCACGACGAATGCCTTCGCGAGTTTGCCGGCCGGATCGAAGAGCACCGAGAAGTCCGCGGGGATCTCGGCGAGAAAACCGTCGGCAAGCGCGCGCTCCTTATCGAGGTTGACCGCGATGATCTGCAAACCCTCGGGCCCGTATTGGCGGTGCATCGCGTTCAGCCACGGGAAGGATCGGCGGCACGGCACGCACCACGACGCCCAAAAGTCCACCCAGATCACGCGGCCCGAGACCGGCCCCAGTCCCGCGGGCGGCGCGGCTTCACCCGTTGGAACGGCCGTCGAGAGCACGATCAGGAGAGTCAGCGACGATAACAGGCGCACGGTTCCTCCCTGGTCCCAACGCCGGTCGATCGACGCCGGCAGTCGTTGGACGGGAGGTCCGAGCAAAATCGGTCGCGGCGCGGCCGCACGGGACCTCAGCGAGCCGCGGCGCCTGGACCGGCTGGATCGGGCTGGCTCGGCGCGAGAAAGGTCGCCTCGTCTACTTCAGGCCGGCATCCGAACGATAAACAGTGCGGGCCTGCTCGACGAGCGGAGCAGGCATGACCTTCGCGCGAATCTTGAACGCGACGTGCTCCTCGACCTGCGCCTTTTGGGACCGCTTGTCCTCGCCCCAGACGATGGTCACTTCGGTGCCTGGCGCGGCCATCGCAGCGTCGACCGTGCCGAGCGACAAGATCGCGCGCTCGTTGGCCGAGTAACCGGTCCACGTCGAGAGTCCGACGACCTTGCCGTTCGCCTCGACGCGGTCGGCGTGGAAGGTGTCGAAGAGCGACATCGGCAGGTTGATGAACTTCGCGCCCGGCCCCTTGTGGAACAGCGAGCCGTAGGCGGCCGCGGTGTCGTCGCCGTTCCAGACGAACGTGACCTTCTTGCGCCGCTCCGTCTTGCCCTCCGCGACCATTTTTTCCAGCGCCTCGCGGCCGATGAAGTCGTGGTCGAAACCGATGATGCGACCGTAGTCGAGCTCGTAAGGCGTGAAGTAGTAGTCCTCGATGTTGGGCGAGTAGAAGCTGCCGCCCAGCGGGGCGGTCGTCTCATAAGCGCTCTCGGTGAGCCACTCTCGATAGGGCTTCATCTTGTCGCCCGAGTAGATCGCGGGTAACGGGCGCGGCAGCCACCCGGATTCGAGCGCGTTGGTGTGGTAGGCGCGGCCACCGACCTGAATCAGGCCGTGCTTCTTGCCGGCCTCGAGCAGCGCCGCATGGACGACGTCGTTGTCGGCCCAAGGGCCCCAGATCTCCAAACCGGGCTCGCCGGCCATGCCGTGGCGCAACGCGCGAACGTTCTTGCCCGCGATCTCGAGGCGGGTCATGTGGAAGAAGCGCAGCTTGGGCGGCTCCTGACCCGTGACCTCGCGGATCACGTTCATGGCGCCGGGACCCTGGACCTGGTAGCGATAGAGGACCGGATCGCCTTGCCGATAGAACGAGTTGTCGTCGCGCCAGATGCGTACGTCGTAGCCGCCCGTCGCGGCGTGAAAATGCAGCCAGTTGATCGACGGCGGAATGCCGACGGCCTGGTACTCGTCCTCTTCGAGGTGGAAGAGGATGTTGTCGCCGATCATGTAACCGTCATAGTTGACGGCCACGAACTGCTTCGCCATGTCGACCGGGAATTTCGCGACGCTGTTGACGGCGAGCCTGCTGATCAGCTTCAAGGCGTCCGGGCCTTTGATGTTCAGGTCGGCCATGTGGTGCGACTGGTCGAACAGGACCGCGGTGCGGCGCCACGCGAGCTGCTCGTCGCGCCAGTTCGTGAATTCGGGGACCACGCGCGGGACAATCGCCGGCTGAGTCTTCGATTCCCACAGAAGCTTGACGGGGCTGCCGGCCTGCTGGATGGCTTGTTCTAAATTTTTCACCACGTTGCGCTCGCTTCCCCTACCGTCCTGCTGCTGCCGCTGCTTCGCGCTCGTCGGCGCGGTGCCCGCTCAAGATGTTCGCCATGGCCATGTTCCCCTCGTGGCACGCGTACTCGATCATCGCCTCGCGATCGTCCCTCGTGAGATCCATCGCGAACGTGAACGGGCTCGTCCACGTCATGGGATCCTCGACCGTGACGCGCCACTCGATCGTGTCGGGCCCGGTCGGCGTGAAGCGCTCGACGAGCCGCGTGGTCTCGGGGTTCGAGCCGCGAAAGCTCATCTTGGGATTGAAGTTCGTCGTTTCGACGACGAGCGTGTTGTCTTCCCAGCTCCCGCGCGCCTCGCCCATGTAGGACCGGGCCGCCGCACCGACGCGCGGCACCGGGTCGACGGGAATCAGCCGCGTCTCGTGAATCATCTCGTAGCTGATCGCGACCACGCCGGGCGCCTGCACGATGCGGTACGAGTTGCCGTAGATGACCGGCATCATCGAGCCGGGCAGACCGCGCGAGATGCACCGGTCGTAGAGGCTCCGGTCCTCGTACGAATCGGCCGGGCCGCGACCGCGTCGCGCCTCTTCCCGCGCGGCCGCGCGCTGCTTGGCAGCGTCGGTCTGCGGCGGCAATCGGCCGTCGGGCGGATCGACGATGAGCGAGGTACGGCGGCTCGCGCCGCGGAACTCGAGCCACTCGCCGCCGGGATTGATGCTCGTGGACTCGGGGTTCGGGATCGGATTCTGCCGCTGGGCGTGCTGTTCCTGTGCCCGCTTGTCGCGCTCGGCGAACTCCTCGTCCGTGAGGAGCTCGCGCGTCCCGAGGTCCACGGGGCGCTCGAACGGCGCCGTCTCGTCCTTGTTCGTGAAGTTGCCCTGCAGGTCGGGATCACCCCAGGGGGTCACGCGCGGCGTCCACGTTGCCGCGTTCGTCCCGCTCGCCGCCGGTGCAACACCCTGACCGGCTGCGACCGCGCCGAGCGCGAACAGCACCGCGGCCACGATCGCTGCACGCTGGGCTGACGAACGCCGACTCATGTCGCACCTCCACGCATAGGGATTCCGATTCGCCCCGTCGGGCGCCGAGTATATGCGAAGTGTGCTCGGACGTAACCGCGAAGACGGGCGTCAGGGCTCGGTGCGCAACAGCACGAGGTCCTCGAGCACATCGACGTTGCGCCGCAGGTCCGCACGCGCGGGGTTGAGAAGAACGGCGTTGCGCAAGTGCGCGATGGCGCCTTCGAAATTTTCTTCGGCAATAGCAACCTCGGCGCGTGCAACCAACGCGTGCTCGCGAACCGCGCCGTAGTCGCTCGCGCGCCGCAGGAAGAGCTCGGCGCGTCCGTAGTCGCGCTCCGCGCGGTAGATCTGCCCGAGCGCCATGAGCGCGTCGGCGTTCGACGGATCGAGCGCCAACGCCTCTTGCAGCGCCGTGCTCGCCGCACGCCGATTACCGTCGCGCAGAGCCAGGCTCGCGCGCCGCGTCAGCAGGCGGCTTTGCTCGACGGCGCCGAGCGCGCGGCGGTCGACGGAGGCCGACAGCTCGCGGAAGTCATCCCATTCGTTCTCGTTCGCGAGCCAGCCGAGCGCCTGGTCCACGAGCGCAAACTCGAGCCCGCGAGCAGACGAGCCTTGCAACAACTCCACCGCTCTCGCGATGTTGCCGCTCTCCATGTGCAGCTCGACGCACGCTTGGCGGCTCGCGACCGAATCGGCGCCGAGCCGGAGCGCGGTCTCCAAGCTCGCAAGCGCCGACGCGCGCTCGCCGGCTGCGAGCGTGATGTACGCCCGATAGAGCCAGAGGTCGGGATCGTCGGGCGCATCACGCAGTAATTGCTCGACGAGCACCTTCGCCTTGGCGTGCTCGCGGGTTTCCGTCAGGGCGTGCAGCAGGCCGCGCAGCGCGCTCCTATTGTCGGGCTCGAGCACGAGCGCCTTTTGGAACGCGTTCGCGGCAGCCCAATAGCGACGCGTCTTCTGGTCGAGGTAGCCCAGTGCGGCATGGACGTGCGCGGTGTTCCGGCCGAGCTCCGCGGCTCGCGCCAAGTGCACGCGTGCGTCCGCATATCGCTCGGTTCGAAGGTACAGCACGCCAAGCGACTCGTGCGCGCGGACGTGGTTAGGCACTCCCCGGAGCGCGAGGTGGAAAGCAGTCTCCGCGGGCAGATACTTCTGCAACGAAAGGTAGCTGTGGCCTATCACGTAGAGCACGCTCGCACTGATGGTATCCGGCCCGAGGCGTGACTGATCGTTGATGACCAGGTTTCCCGTGGCGTTGGCCTGCGTACGGGCGGGGCGCGTGGCGGGGGCTTCGCCGGTGTCCATGGGCCGAGCTCGGGGTTGCGCTTGACGGAAAGTACTCGGAGGCGGAGCAGCCGGTGCCAGCTGTCGTCCGTCCGTGGGCATGCGTGTTGCACGAAAGCCCTCCAGGTCGCCCGCCTCGAGCAGCCCGAGCTCGGGACCGTAGCTCATTCCGATGCGAGCGAGCACGGCCTCGTAGTCCCCGGCGGCGACGAGCGGCCGGATGTCGAGAAGGATCTGTTCCTCCCCGGGGTCTGGTATGCCCTCCGGCTGCAGCTGCGTCGGCGACCGGTAGCTCAACGCATCGGGGGAATCTGCCCCCGAGTCGACGCAAACCGGCATCGATATCGACGAGTTCCGGCAAATCAGCGGCGGCAGCAGCCATTCCGGCTCCGGCGGCGCGATCGTAAGCTCCACCTCCGTCGCGTACACGGCCGGTGCCAGCATGGCGACGGAAAAACACAGTTGTGCCCAACGTTTCATTCGCAGGTTCGTGTTGTCTTACGGCCAGCGGATGCTAGTCGCTCGTGCGCGCCAGCACGAGGTTCTCCAGCACGTCGACGTTGCGCTGCAGGTCCGTGCGCGCGGGATTGCGGCTCACGACGTCGCGCAACAGCGTCAGCGCACGCTCGAAATTCTCCTGGTCGATCGCGAGCTGCGCGAGCGATACCAGCGCGTTCTCGCGGTGGAGCTCGAACGTGCTCGCGCGTTGGAACATGAGCTCCGCGCGCGTGTAATCGCGGTCGTCGCGGTAGGCTTGCCCCAACGTCATGAGCGCCTCGGCGTTCGACGCATCGAGCTCCACGGCCTCTCGCAGCAACGCCGTCGCCGCCTGCCGGCCACCGTCGTGCAGCTCGAGGCTCGCCCGGCGCGTGAGCACGCGGCTTCGTTCCAACTCGGTCAGCGGCGACGGCCGCTCGTCGACGGAGGCCAACAACTCGC
>DATFFV010000170.1:0-6737 GCA_035249885.1 Gammaproteobacteria bacterium
TCTTCCAATCGCGGGCGAGCGCCCGAGGCGCCGATAGGCCAGCCACGACCGCTGCCGGCCCGGCCGCCGGGCCACGAATCGGCGCCGTCGCGCCGGGATCGACGCCGGTCCAGATCGGGCCGCGGTCAGTGGGCCCGCCGCTTGCGAGCTCGCTCACAACGGCAGCAGCGGCCACCACCGACCCGGCCAACGGCCTCGCGCTCGTCGACGGCGGCTCGCTCGAGATCATCGCCGACGACGTCCGCAACGCGCTCGTCATCCTCGCGACACCGGAGCAGTACCGCATGGTCGAATCGGCGGTGCGCAAGCTCGACCTCGTGCCGCTCCAGGTTCTCATCGAGGCGCGCATCCTCGAAGTCGCGCTGCGCGACGACCTGAGCTACGGCGTCGAGTGGTTCTTCCAGAACAACGACATCGGCTCCGGCGAGGGCCGAAGCCGCGGCACGCTCGACACGGGCTCCGCCGGCATCGCGGGGCTCGTTCCGGGCTTCGCCTATACGATCATCGATAGCGCAGATCGCGTGCGGTTCGCGTTGAACCTGCTGGCCACGGAATCCGACGTCAACATCCTGTCCTCGCCGTCGCTCATGGTGCTCGACAATCAAACCGCGACGATCAACGTCGGCGACGAGATTCCCGTGCCCGCGCGCCAGTCCGTCAGCAACTTGGACCCGATCTCCCCCACCGTCAACGAGATCACGTTCCGCCAGACCGGCATCACGCTCACGGTGACACCGCGCGTCAGCAGCAGCGGGCTCGTGACGATGGAGATTCGGCAGGAGGTAGCGACGGCCGCGGCGACCACGACGTCCAACATCGACGCACCGACGATCCAGAACCGCGCCATCGACAGCGTCGTGGCGATCAACTCCGGCGAGACGATCGTGCTCGGCGGGCTCATGCAGACCCAGCAGTCGAAGAACGAGAGCGGCGTGCCGGGCTTACGCCGCATTCCCGGCATCGGCAAGCTGTTCGGCTCGACGAACAACGAAGACTCGCGCACCGAGCTGCTCGTGCTCATCACGCCGCGAGTCGTGCGTAACCGCGACGACGTGCGCACGATCACCGAGGAATTTCGCGAGAAGCTTCCGCAGCTCCAGCGGCTCGAAGCGGAGCTCGAGCCCAAGACCTGAGGAGACCACGTGGCGGCGCGCGCAGATGTCGGAGCTCTCCTCGCGGATTACCTGCTACGCGCGGGGAAGCTCAAGCCCGACGACGTCGACAAGACTCGCCAGCTCGCCGCCGAAGGCACGCAGAGCTTCGGGCTCGTGCTGACGCGCACCGGGCTCGTCGCCGACCGCGAGGTCGCGACCGCCTACGCCGAGCTCCTCGAGCGGCCGCTACTCGCCGACGACGACATCCCGCTCGAGCCGTTGCCCGAGCACACCTACAAAGAAATCTTCCTGCGCGACGCGAAGCTGTTGCCGCTCGCCGGCGGCGGCGACGCGCTGCGCTTCGCGACGGCCGACCCCGAGAATCGGTTCGCGATCGACGCGCTCACGCTCGCGGCCGGCAAACCCGTGTCGCTGTGGATCGGCACGCCGGCACAAGTCGAGCGCGGCCTCGACATCTTCTTCGGCAAGGACGCCGCGGCCCACGAGCTCGCACAGGAGGACGGGGGCGAGGCCCATGAAGAATCGGAAGCGATCGACCGTTTGCGCGACCTCGCGTCCGAAGCCCCCGTCGTGCGGCTCGTGAACACGATCATCCAGCGCGCCATCGAGGCGCGCGCCTCGGACATCCACGTCGAGCCCGCGGGCGGCAACCTGCGCGTGCGCTACCGCATCGACGGCGTGCTCAAGGAGAGCGAGTCGCCGCCGGCCCGCTCGGCCGCGGCGGTCGTGTCGCGCGTCAAGCTCATGGCCAAGATGAACATCGCTGAACGCCGGCTGCCGCAGGACGGCCGCGTGCATCTGCGCGTCCAGGGCGCGCCGATCGACCTGCGCGTGTCGACGGTCCCGACCATCGACGGCGAGAGCGTCGTGCTGCGCATTCTCGACCAGGAGCGCGCCGCGCTCGATCTCGACGCGCTCGGCTTCGACGCCGCGAATACCGAGACGCTGCAACGCATGATCGACTTGCCGCACGGCATCGTGCTCGTGACGGGCCCCACGGGCAGCGGCAAGACGACCACCCTCTACGCTCTGCTGCGCCGCTTGAGCTCGAGCGAGCGCAAGATCCTCACGATCGAGGATCCCGTCGAGTACCAGCTCGAAGGCATCAACCAGATGCAGGTGAAACCGCAGATCGGCCTCGATTTTCCGAGCGCGCTGCGCTCGATCGTGCGCCAGGACCCCGACGTGATCATGGTCGGCGAAATGCGCGACCTCGAGACGGCGCGCATCGCCGTGCAGTCGGCGCTGACCGGCCATCTCGTGTTCTCGACGCTGCACACGAACGACGCCGGCAGCTCCGTGACGCGGCTGCTCGACATGGGCGTCGAGGACTACCTCGTCACGTCGTCCGTGAACGCCATCGTCGCCCAGCGGCTCGTGCGCCGCCTCTGCGCCACCTGCCGCGCGCCGTTCGAGCCGCCGCCGGCGCTCGTCGACCGGCTCGGCCTCGCCGCGCTCGCGAATCGGCCCATCGCACTGTGCGCAGCGAAAGGTTGCGATGCCTGCGAAGGCACGGGCTACCGCGGGCGAACCGTCATCGCCGAAGTGCTCGTGGTCTCCGAAACGCTGCGCCGCGCAATCCTGGAGCGCAAGGACGGCAAAGAGCTCGAGCACCTCGCGATCGCCGAAGGCATGGAGAACATGAAAACGGACGGCCTGCGCAAGGCGCTCGCCGGCATTACCACGATCGAAGAGATCACGCGCGTGACGTTCGAGTGATGGCCACGTTCCGCTACAAAGCCGTCGGCGCCGACGGCCGGCGCCTCGACGGCGAGCTCGATGCGCCGGACGCCGCGAGCGTGATCGCGCAGCTCCGAACGGCAGGCCATTTGCCGATTTCGGCCGAGCCGAAGCGGCAGGGACCTACGCTCGGCAGCCTCCGGCCACGCGTCAGGGCCTGGCGGGACCGCGTGCGTTCCGCCGACGTCACAGCCGTGACGCGCGAGCTCGCGACGCTGCTCACCGCCGGCATTCCGCTCGACTCGAGCTTGCGTGTGCTCGAGCGGCACGCGCGGCAACCGGCGCTCAAGGCCGCGCTCAGCGGCATCCACGCTTCCGTCCAGAGCGGCCGCCGGCTATCGGCGTCGCTGGCCGAGCACGACGCCTTGTTCGACTCCTTGTATGTCAACCTCATCAAGTCCGGCGAGGCGAGCGGCTCGCTCGCCGACGTGCTCGAACGGCTCGCGGACCATCGCGAACGAGCGGATGCGTTTCGCGCCAACGTCGTGTCCGCGCTCACCTACCCCATTGCGCTGGCGGCCGTGGCCCTCGTCTCGCTGTTCGTGCTCGTGGCGTTCGTGATTCCGCGCTTCATCCCGTTGTTCGAGGACTCTGGGGCGCCGTTGCCGGTGCTGACCCAGGCCGTGTTCGGAATCGCGGCCGTTCTCCAGAGCTGGTGGTGGGCGCTCGTGGGCCTCGCGGCGCTCGGCGCGAGCGCCGCGAAGCGGTGGCTCGCACGCGCGGAGAACCGGCACAGGGTCGATCGGTGGCTCCTCACGGCTCCGGTCGTCGGCGAGCTAATTCAAGCAACCGAAACCGTGCGCTTCGCGCGCACGCTCGAGACGCTGCTGCGCAACGGCCTGCCGCTGCTCGCGGCGCTGAAACTCACTCAAGGCGTGCAGCGCAACCGCCGCGTCGCGGCCGCGATCGAGACCGCGACCAGCGCCGTCCGCTCGGGCGGCCGATTGGCGCCCGCGCTCGCGGCTGAGAAGGCGCTCCCAAGCCTCGCGGTCGAGCTCATGACGATCGGCGAGGAGTCCGGCCAGCTCGAATCGATGCTCGGCAAAGCCGCCGAAACGTTCGAGACGCGCGTGGAGCAGAAGCTCAAGCGGCTGCTGACGCTGCTCGAGCCGGTGCTGATCTTGGGTCTCGGCGCCGTGATTGCGCTCGTGATCGTGTCGATCTTGATGGCCATGCTGGGATTGAACGAGCTGGTCGCATGACTATCGGCGCGGCGCTGACTATCCGATTGCCGTTGCGGTCATAGCTGCGGTGCGGATCACTGCACGATCGTGGCATCGGGCAGCTTCGCAAGCCGGCGATCGAACGTGTGCAATCCGACTCCCGCGCGACGAGCATCCGCGAGCGCGACGGCGTCCGCGAAATCGACGCTGCTCGTCGAAAAGATCTCCAACGCTTGGCTGAGCTCATCGCTAGCCTCGATCTGGTAACGCGGATGGTCGAGCAACTCTCGCGCCACGCGCGAAACGTCGTCGCGGGCCGCCCGATAGCGCCTGTGCAACACCCAAAGCGTTTCGACAAACACGATGCTCGCAACGCGCACCTGGCCGGCGCCCGCGACAAGCGCACGCGCTGCCCCGCATTGCGCCGGATCGGTCGGATCATCTACGAGCGCACGCAGCAAGACATTCGTATCGACCGCGATCACGCGCGACCTCGTCGCTTGCCGGGCATTTTGGAGACACGCTCTTGACGAAGATCGTCGAGAGCAGCGTCGATGTCCGCGATACCGCGCGTCTTCGGGACCCTCAGCGTACCGAACAACGATTCCACTGCGGGCTCTTCGACCGGCTCGAGCGATACCCTCCGGCCTTGGCGCTTGAACCGCACCTTGGAACCTGCTTTGAGTCCCAGTGCCTTGCGCATTTCAGCGGGAATGGTGACCTGGCCTTTTTGCGTGACGTTCGACATGCTCATGGTAATACCCTGCTCACGTATTACACCCATCGTAGCCTTACACTCAAACCGCCACAATGGAGAAGACAGTATCGGCGTCACGGCAACACCGGCCTCGGCGACCGCCAGTCCGACGGGCTGCTAGTCTCTCGCCGCGGGGTCGAGCACGCAGTCCTGCGGTAGGAACTCGAACCCGGGCTGCCAGCGGAAGACTCGATAGCCCTCGGCGGTCACGGTGCGCGTGAACGTTTGCGGATCGGTCGCCGAGAGGTCGTAGACGAGCTCTTGGCCGTCGGCGCTCGGCGTGAAGCGCTCGACGATCGTCATCTCCGCACTTTGCGGCACGCCTTCGAGGCCGTAGAGCTGGAAGTACGGCCAATCGATGTCGGTCGTCGTCACGACGAGCGCGTCGCCGTCCCAACGGCCCGTCGAGTAACCGAGCGGCGTCGGCGCCCGGTGCTGAGCGGCGCCCTCGCCTGCGCCCATGTGAATGACGCGATCGAGCTCGCGGTACTCGTTCTTGAGCACGATGTCGTCGCCGCTCGGCGCGAAGCGAATCGCGTAACGGCCGCTGCGCGTAATGACTTGCGGCATGCCGGGCGCCGTGCAGTCGATGACGGGGTCGTCGCGCACGGCGTCGTAACGCTGCCAGGCTGCGCGTGCCGCGGGCGTCAGCGGCGGATCGGCGGCCCAATCGGGCGTCACGGAAGTCGTCGGCAGCCAGACGCGAAAGATTCCCTCGGCGCGATCCGCGGCCGCGCGCCTCCCGTCGATCGTCGCCTGGCGATGGCTCAGATACCGGTCCGGCGACCAGCGCACGGCGGCGTTCGCGCGCAGCACGAGTTCGGTGCGGTCCGGCAACAGCACGTTCGTGACGTACATGCGCCGCTCGCGGCGCGTCGATGCGTTGCCCGCGAACCGCACCGTTTGGCCGACCTTGATGATGTCGCGCGGGATGTTGGCCCGGTCGAGGTCGGTCGGATTTTGGCCCTCGAGCAGCCACAGCTGCGCCACGCCGTCGAAACGCCGTGTGCTGATCTCGAGGCGCACGTGCGGGTTCTGCCACAGCACCCTCGTGACCTCGCCCTGCGCCTCGACGAGCTTCGTCGAGTCGTACTCGGCCGTCGAGTGATGGGCGAGCAGCCTCGCCGCAGGGACGGCGCAGACGAGCGGTAAGATCGCTCGAATCGACCAGGCGCGCCAACGGTTCGTCATGCCCCTGCTCCGCTGCTGTTTCTAAACGATAGCGCGATTGCTAGCATCGATGCGATCCGGGCTGCGAATCTGCGCAGCCCGGCGGGGGAAACATGGCGACTCGATACACCGGCCTCATCGCAGGTTTGGCAGGTTTCGTCGGCGGCGCGGCCGTCGCGCAGGACGTCTGCGCTCCGTTTGCGGCACGGCCTGCGCTCGAGAATACGACGATCGTCTCGGTCGCGGGCGTTGCGGCCGGCGCCCCGAGCCGCGCACCCGCGCACTGCGAGGTGCAGGTTTCGATCTCCCCGGTCGCGGGCTCGAAGATCGGGGCCGTCTATCGCCTGCCGACCAATTGGAACGGCAAGGTGCTCGGCCTCGGCGGTGGCGGATTCGCCGGCGACGTGCGCGCCGCAAGCGCGGCCGACGGGCTCGCGCGCGGTTACGCCGTGATCCAGAACGACTTGGGCCACCCGAGCGCGAACTTGCTCGACCCATCGTTCGCGTTCGATGCCGCGGGCAAGCCCAACGTCGAAGGCATCGTCGACTTCGGCCACCGCGCCACGCACCTCGCGACCGTGATCGGCAAGGAAGTCGCCACACGCTTCTATGGCCGCGCGCCCGAGCGTGCCTACTTCGAAGGTTGCTCGACGGGCGGCCGGCAAGGCCTCGCCGAGGTGCAGCGCTACCCCGACGACTACGACGGCGTGATTTCAAGCGCTCCCGTCTTCACGCCGCTCACGTACTCGAATGCGATCCTGCGCGTCCAGGCGTTCCATGCGCGGCCCGAGA
>DATFFV010000171.1:0-4384 GCA_035249885.1 Gammaproteobacteria bacterium
TCGCACGGCTGCCGGCCGATCGTCGAGCGCAAGCTCGGCCGCAAGGAGCGCAAGCTCGTTTACGGCGGCGTCGCCGGCCGCGCGACGCGTTTGGTGCGCACGAGCGCGGCGCAGCGGCGCGCGTTCGTGCTCGGCGACGACGAGGTGTTGACGCTCGCGCGCTGGGCCACGGCCATCGAGCGGCACTACGGCAAGCCCATGGACATGGAATGGGCCAAGGACGGCCGCACGGGCGAGCTCTACGTGCTCCAGGCGCGGCCCGAGACCGTCCAAGCGCGTCGCGCCAGCGGTCAGCTCGAGACGTACCGGCTCGGGCGCGCCGGCGCGCGATTGCTCACGGGCGCCGCCGTCGGCGAGGCGATCGCTGCGGGCCCCGCGTGCGTGCTGCGTAGTGCCGCCGAGATCGGCCGCTTCGTGCCGGGTAGCGTGCTCGTCACGTCCATCACGGACCCCGACTGGGTGCCCGTCATGAAGCTCGCGGCCGCCGTCGTGACCGATCACGGCGGGCGCACGTCGCACGCGGCCATCGTGAGCCGCGAGCTCGGGCTGCCGGCAATCGTCGGCACGGGTAAGGCGACAGCCGTGCTGCACGACGGCGACACGGTCACGGTGTCGTGCGCCGAAGGCGACACCGGCGTCGTCTACGAAGGCCGCGCGGAGTTCGAGAGGCAAGCGCTCGACACCACGGCGATCCCGCGGACGCGCACGCAGGTGCTGCTCAACGTCGCGAACCCCACCGCGGCGTTCCGTTGGTGGCGGTTGCCTGCCGACGGCGTGGGGCTCGCGCGCATCGAGTTCATCATCAGCCACGACATCAAGGCGCACCCGCTCGCGCTGTTGCGCCCCGAGGCCGTCGCGTCGCCGCGCGAGCGCGCGGCGCTCGCCAAGCTGACGCGCGGCTGGCCGAGCCCGCAAGAGTACTTCGTGGCCAAGCTTGCTTCCGGCATCGCGCGCCTCGCGGCGGCGCACTATCCGCGGCCCGTCATCGTGCGCACGAGCGACTTCAAGACCAACGAGTATGCGCGTTTGCTCGGCGGCGCCGCGTTCGAGCCGCACGAGGAGAACCCGATGCTCGGCTGGCGCGGTGCGAGCCGGTACTACACGGATTATCGCGACGGTTTCGCGCTCGAGTGTCGCGCGCTCAAGCGCGTCCGCGAGGAACTGGGCCTCACGAACGTCGTCGTCATGATCCCGTTCTGCCGCACGCCTGAAGAAGCCGACGCCGTGCTCGCCGTCATGGCGGACAACGGCTTGAAGCGCGGGGAGCGGGGACTCGAGGTCTACGTGATGTGCGAGATTCCGTCGAACGTCGTGCTCGCCGAGCAGTTCGCGGCGCGCTTCGACGGCTTCTCGATCGGCAGCAACGATCTGACTCAGCTCGTGCTCGGCGTCGACCGTGATTCGTCGCGCCTCAAGGGGTTGTTCGACGAGAGCCATGAGGCCGTGACGCGGCTCATCCGCTCCGTGATCGACGCGGCACATCGAGCGGGGCGCAAGGTCAGCCTCTGCGGTCAGGCGCCGAGCGACAAGCCGGAATTCGTGAGGTTCCTCGTGGACGCCGGCATCGACTCCGTATCCGTGACGGCCGACAGCTTCGTGCGTGTCAAGGCGAACGTCGCGGCCGCCGAAGCCGCGCTAGGCGCGCGGCAGCCTCAGTCGTTACGCTCCCAGGTCACGCGCGCGTAATACCCCTCGTCGTCGTAGTGCGTGGCGAGCTTGCCGCCCCAGGCGTCCTTCAAGGCGTGGCCGATACGGTGCGGCAGGTGCACGTCGGTTGTCGTGACCATGATCGTGCCTCTGCGCCGCGTGAGATCCATGATGCGATGCAGCGGATGCTCGCGCGCTTCGTTGTCGGCCGTGTTGCGGATCAGGCCCTCGATCTCCTTGCCGTGCGCCGCGACGAACGAGCCGCTCACGGCGATCTCGCCGGCCGGATAGCGATCCTTGACGCGCCGGCAGGCGGGGCAAACCGTCGTGCCCGGAGCCGGAGGCATCAGACCTTGCCAACGCCAGTGGCCGCGAGCGTAGGTGGCGCCGCACTCGGTGCAGCGCGCCGGGCCTTTGAGCTTCGCTCTGGCGCGGTACGGGTCGTGAATCTGCTCCTGCAAGTGCGGGTTGCCGCGCACTTGCCGGGACTTCAGGCGGCTGCCGGGCTTGGTGTTGGTACGCATGGCGCGAATTATCGCGATAGTCGTCGGTTGCGGCCATACGTAATTGTCGCGGGCCCGCCGGTTCCCGTGCCGCCGCGGCGCGGCCGTTAGTGCGCGAGGACGCCGAGGTGACGCTGGACTGCGCTCAGCAATTCCTCGGCTTGCGTCGGTTTGCTGAGCAGCGTCGTATTGCCGAGGTCCGCACCCGCGCGCGCGACCTTGCTCGTGTCGCCGGTCACGAAGATGGCCGGCACATCGGTGCCGACTCGGGCGCGCACGGCCGCGACGACGTCGGCGCCCGTCTCGGCGCCGCGCAAGTGATAGTCGCTGACGATGAGATCCGGTCGTGCCGTCCGCACGCGCTCGAGCGCCTCGCTCTTGCCGTTGGCGATGCTGACCTCGAACCCTTCTAGCTCGAGCAGCAGGCCCGTCGCGTGCGCCACCGCGACCTCGTCGTCGACGATCAAGATTCTGCCCTTCAGCGGCGCCTCGGAGGTCGCCGCCGCGCCGCGGACGGCGTTCGTGGCGACCGCTGCGCGGGGCAACGTGACGGTGAACGCCGTGCCTTCGTCGATGACCGATTCCACGCCGATCTTGTGGCCTAGCAAGGTGGACAGGCGGCTGACGATCGACAAGCCGAGCCCCAGGCCCTCGGGCCGCTGCGGCCCACGATCGACCTGATAGAACTCCTCGAACACCTTGCCGAGCTCGTCGGTCGGTATACCGATGCCCGTGTCTCGCACCGTGATCGCAAGCTCCTCGCCGCCGCCGCTGCACACGACTTGGACGCTGCCGCGGGGCGTGTAGCGGATGGCATTCGACAGCAGATTGCCGAGCAGGCGGCGCAGCAGCTCCCCGTCGGTACGACCTGCTTCGGCCGTCGGCTCGACGAGCAGTGCGATACCCTTGTCTTCGGCGTGCGGCCCGAAATCGGATCGCAACCGGTCGAAGACGTCGTCGATGAGGCAATCGACGATCGCCGGCTTGACGGCGCCGCTGTCGAGCTTGCTCACGTCGAGCACGGAGGTGAGTAGCTGCGATATCGTGCCGAGGGCCCTTTGTTGCCGCTCGAGAATGTCCGTGAGCCCCGCGTTTGCGCCCGCGTGGCGCAGAGCCGCCTGGTTCAGGAGCGTCAGCGTCTGCACGGGTTGACGCAGATCGTGGCTCGCGGCCGCGAGCAGGCGGCTCTTCGCGCGGTTGGCCTCGATGAGGCCTTGCTCGGTTTCGCGCCGCACCGTCGCGTCGCGAACGGCCGCGACGACGAGGAGCCCCTCGTTCGTGCGGACGGGGCTCAACGAGATCTCGACGGGGAACTCGTGGCCGGCCTTGTGCTGGCCGAACAGCGTCAGGCCTTCGCCCATGGCCCGGGGTTTCGGCTGCAGGGCGAACCGTGCGCGATGATCCGCGTGCGTGGGCCGGAAGCGTGCCGGTAGCAGCACGTCGACGGATTGGCCCGCGAGCTCGTTCGACGCGTAGCCGAACGTGCGCTCGACCTGCGCGTTGGCGAATACGATGATGCCTTCCCCGTCGACGACGACCGTGGCGTCAGGTGAAAGCTCGAGCACGTTTTGCGCGAGCTCGCCGGAGAGCTTCATTGTCATAGTGGGCGCGAACCGCGGGGATTTCGCGCGATTGGCAAGAGTTTGCGCCTCGACGGCGAGTTTGGCTAGTGGCCGGGTGTCCCGGCGACGATCAACCCGCGCGCGCGTAACGAACGGTATCGTCGCGGGCGTCGGGGCACGACAGAACGAGCGGCTCGGTTCTCGCAGCGGCACGCTCGAGAACGGCGCCTTCAGGTACGCAAAAGCCTGCATCGACGATGACGCCGCGAAGCCGGCTGCCGGCGCCGATGCGCGCGCCCGGGAGCACGACGCTGTCGACGACCGTGGCACCCCGTCCGATCTCGACGCCATCGAATAGTACGGAATGGCGCACTTGCCCGGTCACGGCACAGCCGGCGCCGACGATGGAGTCTTCAATCATCCCGCCCCGAGCCGTGGCCGTTGCACCCGAGATCGTGCGTGGCGGGGTGGCCGCGGTTCCGATGGGCCACGTCGTATCGTCGAGTTCGAACGACGGCATCGGCCCGACGAGGTCCATGTGCGCCTGCCAATACGCGCGCAGCGTCCCGATGTCGCGCCAGTACGGAGCCGTCGAACCGTCGCGGCCAAGGAACGCATGAGCGAATGCGCGCGCGTTGCGGATGAGTTTCGGGAAGATGTCGGTACCGAAGT
>DATFFV010000172.1:0-3359 GCA_035249885.1 Gammaproteobacteria bacterium
ATCCGCCCGCCGCGTCGCGCCTGAATCATCGGCATGACGCACGGTTGCAACACGTTGTAGAAACCGTCGAGGTCGGTGCGAATCACGTCGTCCCAATCCTGGTCCGTGAGCAGCGGAAACGCGTTGTCGCGGTGGATGCCCGCGTTGGAAACCACTCCGTAATAGGATCCATGGGCGGCGATATCGGCACCTAAAGCTTTGCGGCAAGCGCCGCGGTCGGTGACGTCGAACGCGATGAGGCGCGCGGCTCCGCCCTGGTCGCGGATCGCGGCCGCCGTGCGCTCGGCGCCGTCGCGATCGCCGCGGTAATGGACGACGACTTCGAAGCCCTGCGCGCCGAGCGCGACGGCGATCGCCGCGCCGAGGCCGCGGCTCGCGCCCGTGACGAGCACCGCGCGCGTCATGACGGTGCCTTGAGGCGAAACTGCGCGAGCTCGTGCGCGGCCGGTTGGTAGGTGTTGACGACGGCCGTCGCGACGGCGTGATCCGTCGCGATCGCGCACTGGAACGCGCCGAACCCTCCTTCCGCGATGAGGGGCTCGACCGTGATCGTGAGCTTGCTCCGCAGCGGAAACTCCGGGAGCTCGTTGCGATAGGCACGCGTGCCGAGCAGGAAGCCGATCGCCGGAGGCTCGCCGCGCTGCCGCGCTTCGTAGCCCGCGTGCGCCGCGATCGTTTGCGCCATGTACTCGATGCCGACCCACGCCGGCACGCCCGTCGCTACGAAAAACCGGCTCGTGCGCTCGATCGTGACGGTCGCCACGGAGCGCTTCGCATCGTACTCGACGAGACGATCGATGACCGTCATCGCCGGGCCGTGCGGTAGCAGCTCGCCTATGGGGATCGCCGCGCAGTCCATCACGCGCGACCTACGACGACTGCGGCATTGCTGCCGCCGAACGCGAACGAGTTCGAGACGAACACGTCGCGCTCCCAGGCTTCGGCCTCGCCGACGAGATGGATCGGCGGCAGGGCCGGATCCCGCACGCCGTCCCAGCCGTGGGGCGGCAAGCGACGGGTTGGGTTGTCGTCGCCGAGCAGCAGCCAGCAAAACCCGAGCTCTTGCGCGCCGGCCGCGCCGAGCGTGTGGCCGATCAGCGACTTCGTCGAGCTGCACGGCACGTCGACGCCGAACACGCGTGCCATGACCTCGCTCTCCATCTCGTCGTTCTTGGGCGTCGCGGTCCCATGCAGGTTCACGTAGCCGACACCTTCGGGCGCGACGCCGGCCTGCTCGAGCGCCGCGCGAATCGCTTCCTCGGCGCCGCGGCCCGAGGGGTCCGGCGCCGAGATGTGGTAGCCGTCCGACGACTCGCCGACGCCGCAGAGCCGCACGGCGCTCGGCGCCTTCGTCACGACGAACACGCACGCGCCTTCGCCGATGTTGATACCACGGCGGTTCGCGCTGAACGGATTGCAGCGCTCGGGAGCGAGCGACTCGAGCGCGTCGAACCCGTTGAGTGTGAGCTCGCAGAGGCTATCGACGCCGCCGACGACGGCCGCGTCGCAACACCCGGCCGCGAGCAGCCGCCACGCCGAGGCGAACGCCTTCGCCGACGACGAGCACGCCGTCGAGATCGTGTAGCGCAAGCCCGTGAGGCCTAGGTAACGCGCCGCGAACTCCGCCGCCGTGCCGATTTCCTGCTGGCGATAGTGATAGGCGCTCGGCATTCGCCGCTCGCGCTTAAGCGCCGTCATCGCTTGCTCGCCGGCCGCAATGCCGGAAGTGCTCGTGCCGAGCACGACGGCGATGCGCTCCGCGCCGAGCGTCGCACGGAGCTCGGCGACCGGCGCCTCGATCTGCGTGAGCGCGTGCGCGAGCAGCCGGTTGTTGCGGCAATCGAGCTCGGCGAACCCCGGCGGCAGCGGCGGCAGCTCGGCGAGCACGCGACCGATCATCGTCGTGCGTCCCGTGATGAGCTCGCCGTACGGCGTGAGGCCAGAGCCGTCGCCCGCGAGCAACCCTGTCAGCACCTCGCGCTTATCGGCGCCGAGCGGGCCGATGACGCCCATGTCGTTGAGATAGAGGGTCACGACGCGTTGCGCCCGGCGGCGGGTGCGGCGGCCGCGAGCGCGGCGTGCACCTTGTCGAGCAGGACTTGCGGCGACACGAAGCACAGCTCGCCGCGCTCCTTGTCGACGGCCACCTGCGTGGTCGTCGCCTTCGTCACGAGGTCGCCCGACTCGTTGAAGATCGAGTAGCCGATCTTCAAACGATTCTCGAACTCCGTGAGCTCGGCACGCACCCGGAGCCGTTGACCGAAGGTCGTGGTCTTCACGTACTTGATGCGTGTCTCGACGATCGGCCAGAGATAGCCCGAGGCCGTCATCTGCCGGACGTTATAGCCGATCTTATTGAGCAGCGCCGACCGCGCCGTCTCGAGGTAACGAAAGTAGTTGCCGTGCCACGTGACGCCCATGGGATCGGAATCGTGGAACGGCACCTCGATCTCGATCTCCGACGTCAGCAAGCGACCCCCAGCGGTGGTGAGCATACTACGCCGCTTTCTTGCCGCCGGCCTGCTCCCAGAAGTCGAAAAAGTTAAACCATTGCGTGGGGGCCAGCAAGCAATACGCCTCGAGGCGCTCGGCGTAGCGCACGATCGCGCGCTCGAGCGCCTGATGCCGGCTTGCGCGTGGCAGCACGAGCGGATCCGCGAACGGCTCGACGAACACGCGGTACCGGCCTGCGATCCGCAAGCAGAACAGCAAGTAGACGGGACACTCGAGCAAATGCGCGAGCACGAACGGGCCTTCGGGGAACGGCGCGGGCCGACCGAGAAATGGCGCCTCGAATGACCGTTCCTTGTGTCGCACCGAGACGCGATCGGCGACGATCGCGACGTGCTCGCCGGCCGCGAGCTTGTCGCGCAACGCGATCACGGTGTCGGGGCCCAGCGAATCGACTTGGATCATGCGCTCGAGCGTGCACGGGCTCACGGCGGTCATGACGCGGTTGAATTTCGGCGAGTGGCGCGTGAACACGAGCGCGTTGACCTTCATGCCCTGAACCTTGTCGCCGAACGCGCGCAACACCTCGAGATTGCCGAGGTGCGAGCCGATGAAGAGCGCGCCTGGGTTGCCGGCGCGAAACCTGTCGAGGATCGCGACGTCCTCGAAGGCGACGACGCTCGGCGGCAGCGCAGCGGCCCACATCGCCACTTTGTCGAGCACCGCGTTGCCGAACGCATGCACGTGGTGGAACACGCTCAAGCCGGGCGGCACGGGCTGCCCGAGCGCGGTGAGCCTCGCGCGCACGGCGCGCAAGTAGCTGGCCGATGCGCGGCGCGCATTGCCGGCCATCACACAAAAGTAGGCCGAGACGGGATAGAGGAGCAGCGTGAATGCCCCGCGGCCGA
>DATFFV010000173.1:0-9445 GCA_035249885.1 Gammaproteobacteria bacterium
CCGGGGTCGAGCGCCTTTGCTGCGCGGAAGGCGACGGCAGCTTCGTCGAACTGGAAGCTGTGCAGCGCTTTCACGCCTTCGAGAAAGGTCGGTTGTGCGGTGGCCGCGCCCGACGTATCGAACGCGATGGTGCCGAGCTCCTGTGCGGGGGCCGGGAACGCCAGCGCGGCGAGCAGGAGAACGGCCCAGCAGCGGTACGAGTTTTGAGTGTTCATCGCGCCCCCTCGGTTCTTTGCGGTCGTAGCGACTCGCTCGAAGTTAGCACGACGGAGCGCGAGGCGCACCGCGCCAGCGGGGCCGGTTTGACAGCCCCGAAGCGACTTTCTACGCTCGTCGCATGAGCTCCGATCCGATCCTGGGCACCGCGCCGCTCTCGTTCCCCTGGCAGACGAAGGATCCGTTCCTCGTCTGCGTCCACCACGTCGATCTCTACCCGCGCGGCAACGACCGGCTGGGACCGGCCGCGTCGCTCGAGGGCCGCAACATCGGCCAGGATTTCGCGGGCAAGGACGGTTGGCGCATGTATCACGGCGACGTCGTGCCGGGTTTCCCGCAGCATCCGCACCGCGGCTTCGAGACCGTGACCTACGTTCGTGAGGGCTTCATCGATCACAGCGACTCGCTGGGCGCGACAGCGCGCTTCGGCCGCGGCGACGTGCAGTGGCTCACGGCCGGCGCCGGCATCGTGCACTCGGAGATGTTTCCGTTGCTGCGCCCCGACGCCACTAACCGCCTCGAGCTCTTTCAGATCTGGGTCAACTTACCCGCGCGGTCCAAATTCGCCGCGCCGTACTTCACGATGTTCTGGGACCATGACGTCCCGCGGCACCGGCCGGGTGCGGGCGTCGAGGTCACGGTGATCGCTGGGGCTCTCGAAGGCGTCCGGCCGCTCGCGCCGCCGCCCGACTCCTGGGCAGCGAGCTCCGACGCCGATCTCGCGATGTGGCTCATCACGCTCGAGGCCGGAGCGGCGTGGACGCTGCCGCCCGCCCGCGACGCGCGCACGGCGCGGACGCTGTATTTTTTCTCGGGCTCGGAGCTGACGGTCGCGGGCCGAACGGTGCAGAAGAGCGTCGCGATCGAAGTGGCCGCCGATCGGCCGATCGCGCTTGCCGCGCCCGCGGGCAAGGTCGAACTGCTGCTCATGCAAGGCCGGCCGATCGCCGAGCCCGTCGCCCAATACGGGCCGTTCGTCATGAACACTCGCGCGGAGCTCGAGCAGGCATTCAACGATTACCGGCGCACGCAGTTCGGCGGCTGGCCGTTCGGCGCCAACGACCCCGTGCATCCGCGCGAACGTGGCCGGTTCGCGCGTCATGCCGACGGGCGCGTCGAGGACGCGCCGTAACGCCAGTCAGTTCTTGTCGAGCTCGGCGAGCGCTTCCTTGGCCACGCGAAACGAGTCGACGGCCGCCGGCACGCCGGCGTAGATCGCGACCTGGAGCAGCACCTCGCGGATCTCGTCCTTGGTCGCGCCGTTGCGGATCGCGCCTTTGACGTGGACCTTGAGCTCGTGCGGCCGGTTCAGCGTGCTCAGCATCGCGATGTTGAGCAAACTGCGCGTCTTTTTCTCGAGGCCCGCGCGACCCCAAACCGCGCCCCAGCAATACTCGGTGACGAGCTCCTGGAGCGGCATGTTGAAGTCGTCGGCCGTCGCGAGCGCCTTGTCGACGAATTCGGCGCCGATGACCGATTTGCGGATGGCGAGGCCCTTGTCGAAGAGTTCCTTGTTCATTGCGCTTCCTTAACTTCTCGGCCAAATCGGCGTCGCGACGGCGGCGGCGGGCGGGTAGACGGTCACGGCTTTGCCGCCTTGCCACTGCACGACGAGCAACCCCGCGTCGATGCGCCGGCCGCGCTCGTCGAAGCGGATGCGCCCGCCCGTGAAGTACCGGGCCGGGCCCTCGCTCGTGTCGAGACGATGGAGCGCCGCTCCGAGCGCGCGACGGTCGCGCTGCCCCGCGAGCTCGAGGCCGGCCGCGAGGATCTGGATGTGGCCGTAGGCGCAGAGCACGTGCTGCACGAGCCACGGCTCGCCCGTGCGGGCGTTGAGCTCGGCCGCGAGGGCTTCCTGACCTTTGACGCCCCAGTTCGCGACCACGGTCATGATGCCTTCGAGCTGCGCGGCCGGAACGTTCGCGAGCACGTCGGGATCGCCCATGGCCGCGCCGTTCGACACGGTCGGCAGACGGCCGCGGCCCAAGCCGAACTCGTTGAGCTTTTGCACGAGCAGGGCCGTGTCCGAGATCACCATCGGCATGAGGAACAGGAAGTCGGGCCGCGCTGCACGCACACGCTGGATCAGCGGCGTGGCGTTGGCGAGCGGCGGCGTGAACGTCTCGTCGACGACGATCGGCAGGCCGAGCTTCTCGAGCAGGCCGCTTTCCTTCATCGGCTTCACGAACGCGACCGATGCGGCCGTGCTGTCCATGACGATGCCGATGCGCGTCGGCCGCTTCGCGCCCTGGTTGGCCGCGAGCTCGAGCAGGACCGGCATCGATTCTTCCGCGAGGCGCACGCCATCGGCCGAGCTCTGAAAAATGTAGTTGAAACCGCGGCTCGTGATGAGATCGGAGTAAGACAAGGTGATGAGCGGCAGCTCGGCGCGCTCCGTGACCTCCGAGACGGCGAGCGTGAACGAGCTCAAGTAGGCGCCCGCCGCGCCGACGAGATCCGCGTGCTCGGCGACCATGCGCTGCGCGGCGTTTTTCGCGCGCTCGACGGTGTCGCCTGCGTCCAGGACGACGAGCTCGATGGGTGCGCCGCCGAGCGCCTTGACGCCGCCGTCGCGATTGATGTGCTCGACGGCCACGTTCGCGGCGATCTCCATGACGCGGCCTTGCTTGGCCCAGGGGCCCGAGAGCGGCACGATGATCGCGAGCTTGACGGGTGCGGGGCGCGCGGCAGGCGCCTGCGCGTGCGTGGCAGTGCCGATCAACGCCGCGACACCGAGCCAGAGCGAAACGACGAGCGTTTTCAAGATGGGTTCCCTTGCGATCCGGGACGCGCAGCCTTGCGGCCCATCATACGGGCCCACCACGGGCCGGCAAGGCGAAGCTTGTGGCCACACAAGACGCCGGCGTGCCCACCGCGAGAGTCGAGTGAACGCCGCTATCCGGCGCCCGACGATCGAGACCCCGCGGGCATAGCGGTTCGTACGAGCCCGTCAGCGCTACTGAATTTCAGCGACGACCGTCGAAAAACCTTACGGACCCCGTCGTCAAGCCAACCGGCTGGAGCGCGTAAATTCAATCAGATCAATAAGTTGAAATATTGGCGCGGCTCTTGCACTCATAGGCGCAACCGCCCAGGGAAGAATGGGCAGAAACGAAGCATAAGGATCTTGTGGACCATGAAACGCATTGCACTTCTCGCACCGTTGGCGCTGCTCTCGCTCGCACCGTTGAGCGCCAACGCCCTGCTGATCACCCCATCGATCGGTGTCTGCGGCACCGCCACGTGCCTGCTGATGACCGGGGATCAGACGTCACAGAATGAGATCGACACGGTGATTGCCGACGCGCTCGGCAGCTCGACCCAGCTCTACAAGCAGGACGTCGGTGGCCCGGAGAGCGGCGCCTTTGCCGGCTCGTACGAAACGGAGTTCCAAAATACGCCGTCGGATCCCAAAGACGCGACGATTACCTATGTCGGCGGCTCGATCTTGAGCGGCGGGACCCACCTGCTCGTCAAGGATGGGAACCAGACCCCGGCGTGGTACTTGTTCAGGCTCAGCTGGAACGGCACTGAGACGATCACGCTCAACGATTTCTGGCCCGACGGCGGCGCCATCTCCCACGTGACCATCTACGGCACCGGCGGTACGACGACCAAGGTGCCGGAACCCGGCACAATGGGGCTGCTCGGCGCCGGACTGCTCGCGTTCGGGTTCCTGCGTCGCCGCAAGGCCGCTTAGCTTCCGACTCGAGACTGTATTCGAGGCCGGCGGACGCAAGTCGCCGGCCTTTTCTATTCGTGCGCCCGGTTGAGACGCCGCCGCCGTCCATGAGCGGCAAGACCACGGGCGGGCATCGCGCAGCTCGACTATGGCTTTCCTCCACGCTGCGCGAGCGCGACGCTGCTCAGGATCATCGCTCCCGCCACGGCCATGCTTACGGTCACCGCTTCACCGAGGATCAACCAGGCCCAGACGACGCCGAACAAAGGGATCAGGTAGGTCACGGTCGACGTGCGGCTCGCGCCGATGCGCGCGATCAAGCGGTAATAGGCGACGAACGCGAGGCCCGTGCACAGCACACCGAGCGCGGCCCCCGAAGCCCAGGATTCGAGCGGAATCGCTGCCCGCGGCCACTGCGCGACAGCGAACGGCAGAGTGAGCAGCGCGGCGCAACCGAGCGTCGCGCTCGCGAGCGCGGCGGGCGGCCGGCCCGTCAAGTGACGGCGCGCGAGATTGATCCCGATACCATAAAGCAGCGAGGCCGTCGTTCCTGCTGCTGCGGCCCAGGTGACGTTGACCCCCGCGGTGCGATCGCTCGCGAGCACGACGACGCCCGTGAATCCGACCGCCAGCGCGATCGATCGCCGCACCCCTATCCGCTCGCCGAAGAACAGGAACGTAATGAGGGCCGTGAAGGGGACCGTCATCGCATTGGCAATCGCGCCGATTCCTGCCGGCGCGCGCTGCGCACCCCATGCAAAGAGTATGAAGGGCAGCGCCGAGTTGATTGCACCGATCAACGCGAGCTTCGGCCACAACGCGGGAGGGAATTGTGACCGTGCGCTCCAGAGGAACGGAGACAACACGAGCGCGCCGAGAGCGAGACGGACTTCGACGAGCGCGATCGCCCCGAAGTCGTTGGCGGCAACGCGCATGAATAGAAAGGATGCGCCCCAGATCGCGCCAAGCACGACCAGCTCGAGCGGCGTCAGCCAGGCGTGCTCAGGGCGTGAGATGCGGGACGCTCCATTGGCGCGGTCGAACGCCGTCAGCGTAACAGAGAAGGCCGAGGGGCGCGCGCGGCGCGCCGGTGCAGTGCTCCGGTTGCGTGTAGTCATAGCACGCATCCCGCACCACTGAGCGGATGAAGATGCCATCGGCAATTGCGGGTTCAGAATTCGCCGCGGTGTCGCTACAATGGTCGCTACATCATGTTCGCGGTGCGGCCGGACAGCGCATCCGCCCGTGCCGATGACAGCGAAACGCCCTCTGGCGTTTGCCGGTTCGCAGGCGAACCTCTCCGGATGACGGAGGTTCGTTCCTCGGCCCCGCTTCGATACACGCGCATTGCTCGAGGGGACGCTTCATCGTGCTCACCGAACACGACGTGTATCTCTTCCGCGAAGGATCCTTCTTTCGGGCGTACGAGAAACTCGGCGCGCACGTCTTAGGAGATTCCAAGACGACGCACTTCGCGGTATGGGCACCGAACGCGAAGGCAGTCTCGGTGATCGGCGACTTCAACGGCTGGAGCCCCGGCGCCAGCCCTCTCGCGCCGCGCGAGGATTCGTCCGGCATCTGGGAAGCGCAGGTGACGGACGTCGGTCACGGCGCGCTCTACAAATTCCACATCGTCGGCGCGGACGGTGGATTCGTCGCGGAGAAGACCGATCCGTACGCGGTGCGCACCGAAATGCCGCCGCGCACTGCCGGCGTCGTGTGGGATCTCGAGTACGGCTGGCGCGATTCCGAGTGGATGTCGAAGCGTGCGGGCGCCAACGCGCTCGACGCGCCAATGAGCATCTACGAAGTCCATCTCGGCTCGTGGCGGCGCGTGCCCGAGGACGGCAATCGCTCGCTCAATTACCGCGAGCTCGCGCCCGTTCTTGCGGACTACGTGAGCGAGCTCGGCTTCACACACGTCGAGCTGCTGCCCGTCATGGAGCATCCCTTTTTCGGGTCGTGGGGCTATCAAGTGACGGGGTACTTTGCGCCTTCGGCGCGCTACGGCACGCCGCAGGACTTCATGTATCTCGTCGATCTCCTGCATGAGCGAGGCATCGGGGTGATCCTCGACTGGGTGCCGTCGCATTTTCCGAACGACGCGCACGGCCTCGCGCGCTTCGACGGCACGCATCTCTACGAGCACGCCGATCCGCGGCAAGGCTTCCATCCCGAGTGGAAGAGCGCCATCTTCAATTACGGCCGCGCCGAGGTGCGCAATTTCCTCGCGAGCAGCGGCCTTTTCTGGCTCGAGCGCTATCACGCCGACGGGTTGCGCGTCGATGCCGTGGCGTCAATGCTGTACCTCGATTACGCGCGCAAGGAGGGCGACTGGATTCCGAACCGCTTCGGCGGGCGCGAGAACCTCGATGCGGTGGCCTTTCTTCGTTCGTTCAACGAAGCCGTGTATCGCGATCATTCGGAGACGCAGACGGCGGCCGAGGAATCGACGGCCTGGCCCATGGTGTCGCGCCCGGCATACCTCGGTGGGCTCGGGTTTGGGCTCAAGTGGAACATGGGCTGGATGCACGACACGCTCAAGTACTTCCAGACCGACGCCATCCATCGCAAGTACCACCACGACAAGCTTACCTTCTCGTTGTGGTACGCGTTCACGGAGAACTTCGTGCTGCCGCTCTCGCACGACGAGGTCGTGCACGGCAAGGGTTCCCTCATCGGCAAGATGCCGGGCGACGAGTGGCAGCAGTTCGCGAACTTGCGGGTGCTGTATGCCTACATGTGGGGTCACCCGGGGAAGAAGCTCCTTTTCATGGGTGGCGAGTTCGGTCAGCGCCGCGAGTGGCAGCACGACGAGAGCCTCGAGTGGAATGTGCTGGAGTATCCCCTTCACGCCGGCCTCAAGCGCTGGGTGAGCGACCTCAACCGGTTTTACCGTGACACACCGGCGCTGTATGAGCGCGATTTCTCGCAGGACGGCTTCGAGTGGATCGACTGCAACGACGCCGAAGCGAGCGTCCTCGCCTTCATGCGAAAGGGAGCACGGCCCGGCGACGTCGTCGTCGTGGTCTGCAATTTCACTCCGGTACCGCGCGACAACTACCGTGTTGGCGTGCCGTTCGGCGGCAAATGGCGCGAGCGGCTGAACAGCGACGCGCGCGACTACGGCGGTGGTGGCCAGGGTAACCTCGGCGAGGTCGAGGCCGCGCCGCTCGGCTGGCACGGGCGCTCTCACTCTCTCTATCTGCGCCTGCCCCCGCTCGGCGCGGTATTTCTGACGCCGCCATGAACGCACGCGCCAAAGACAAGCTTCAGGGTCGCGTGCGAGCCGTGATCGAGGCGATTACGCCGCAGATCGACTGCGGCCGTTTCCCGGTGAAACGCGCGGTCGGTGAAACCGTCACCGTCGAAGCGGACGTGTTCACCGACGGCCACGATTCCGTGGCCTGCATGGTGAAACACCGTCCCGTCGGCGAGGGCGCGTGGCATCACGTGCCGATGAAACCGCTCGGCAACGACCGGTGGCGCGCCGAGTTCCGTGTCACCTCGCAGGGTCGCCACGAGTTCACCGTGGTCGGCTGGGTGGATCACCTCGAGACGTGGCGGCGCGACCTCTTGAAGCGCCATGGGGCCGGCCAGGATCTCGCCGCGGATTTTGCGGTGGGCGCGCAGCTTGGGCGCGAGCTCGCCGGGCGCGCCGTGCGGCTCGAAGCGCAACGACTCGAGGAGTGGGCCGCTGCGCTCATCGACAACGCGAGCGACGTCGACGAGCGAGTGATGCTCGCGCAGAGCGAGGTCGTGAGCGAGATCGCGATGCGTCATCCGGATCCGGCGCTCGTGTGCGAATCGCCGCTCGTGCTCGGCGTCGAAGTCGAGCGGGAGCGGGCACGCTATTCCACGTGGTACGAGCTCTTTCCGCGCTCGACGTCTCGCTCGCCCGGCGGGCGCGGTACGTTTGCCGACGTGATCGCGCGCCTGCCGTACGTCGCCGAGATGGGCTTCGACGTGCTGTATCTGCCGCCGATCCATCCGATCGGTCAGGCGTACCGCAAGGGACCCAACAACCGCCCGACGGCGGGCGACGACGATCCCGGCAGTCCGTGGGCCATTGGCGCGAAGGAAGGCGGCCACAAGGCGATCCATCCCGAGCTTGGCACGCTCGAGGACTTCAAGAAACTGGTCGCAAGCGCCAACGAGCTTGGGCTGGAGCTCGCGCTCGACATCGCGTTCCAGACGAGCGCCGATCACCCCTACGTGCGCGAGCACCCGGAGTGGTTCAAGAAGCGCCCGGACGGCACGATCCAGTACGCGGAGAATCCGCCGAAGAAGTACCAGGACATCTACCCGTTCTGGTTCGAGGGGGACGAATGGCCCGCCCTCTGGGAAGAGCTCGTGAGCGTCGTCGAGTATTGGGCGGAGCAAGGCGTGCGCATCTTCCGCGTGGACAACCCGCACACCAAGCCCTTCGGTATGTGGGAGTGGCTGATCGCGCGCGTCAAGCGCCGCTATCCCGACGCGATTTTCCTCGCCGAGGCGTTCACGCGCCCGAAGGTGATGTACCGGCTCGCGAAGCTCGGCTTCTCGCAGTCGTACAACTACTTTCCGTGGCGCAATTCGAAGCACGAGCTCATGGAGTATTTTCGTGAGCTGACGAGCCCTCCCGTGAGCGACTTCCTGCGCGCGAATCTCTGGCCGAACACGCCCGATATCCTTCCCGAATTCCTGCAGTACGGCGGGCGCGGGGCGTTCATGTCGCGCATCGCGCTAGCGGCGACGCTCGGCGCGAGCTACGGCATCTACGGGCCCGCTTTCGAGCTGCTCGAGCACAAGGCACGCGAGCCCGGCAGTGAGGAGTACCTCGACTCGGAGAAGTATCAGGTCCGGCACTGGGACCTCGACAGGCCGGACACGCTGCGCGATTACATCGCGCGCCTGAACCGGGTGCGGCGGGCCAATCCGGCGCTGCAGACCGATCGCGGGCTCCGCTTCCATCGCATCGAGAACGACGCGCTGATCGCCTACAGCAAGCGCGCGCCCGGCACGGGCGAAGCCGTGCTCTGCGTCGTCAACCTCGATCCGCACAACGCCCAGTCGGGCTGGCTCGACCTCGACCTCGAAGCGCTCGGACTCGATGCCGAGCAGCCGTTCCAGGCGCACGATCAGCTCAGCGACGCACGATACCTCTGGCGCGGCCCACGCAACTACGTGTCGCTCGACCCGCGGCACTCGCCGGCGCACGTGTTCCGCCTGCGAGGGAAGGTCCGATCCGAACATGACTTCGACTACTTCCTCTGAGCGCCCAACGACTCCTTCGACGCGGCGCGAAGGCGCGCGCGATGCACAGTGGTACAAGGACGCCGTCATCTACGAGGCGCACGTGCGCGCGTTTTACGATTCGAACGGCGACGGCATCGGCGACTTCCCGGGGCTCACGAGCAAGCTCGACTACATTCAGGACCTGGGCGTCAACGCCATCTGGCTGTTGCCGTTCTACCCCTCGCCGCAGAAGGACGACGGGTACGACATCGCGGACTACGAGGGGATCCACCCGTCGTACGGCAACATGCGCGACTTCCGGGCGCTGCT
>DATFFV010000174.1:0-9666 GCA_035249885.1 Gammaproteobacteria bacterium
CGTCGGCCGAAAACGAGCCCGCGCCAACACCGCCGTCGCAATAATCGTGCGTGGCGCGATCGCGTCATTGACCGTACGATCGACATAACCATAGAAGACCCAATGGCTTACACGCGTTCCTTCAGGGTTCGCGTGAACCAGCGCCTGTTCCCCGACGCCGAGCTCATCGAGTTCATCTGCAACGAGAACGAGAAGTCGGTCCGCCTCTACGACCCATAGCCGGAAATTGCTAAGCCGCCGTTCAGTTTCCGGGCGTATCATAGAGCGCAATCGCTGAACGGCCGTCCAGGCCGGGTCAAATCGGGAGCGAGATGCGCGTGCAGCGTCGAGTGTGGCTTAGCGGCTGGGTCTTCGTGGTATCAACCGGACTCGCGGCGTGCAGCAACGAGCCGCCGAGCGCCGGCGTGCGCTTCCGCGATTATCAGCCCGCGACGCTCGCCGAGGCCGTCCTCCTGGGCAACCGCACGGCCGTCGAGAACTTCCTGGCGCTCGGCGTCGATCCCAACGAGCCCGAAGCCGATGGCACGACGCCGCTGATGCGCGCCGTGCACGGCCGTCGCGCCGAGATCGCCGAGCTGCTGATCGCCGCGAGTGCCGACGTCGACAAGGCCAACTCCTACGGCGTAACTCCCTTGTACGTCGCCGCGCGTGCCGGCGATCCCGTCGCGACGCGGATGCTGCTCGCCGCAGGCGCCAACGCGAACACGGCCCTGCCCGCGGGCGAGACCGTGCTCATGACCGCCGCCAAGGCCGGCAACGCCGACGTCGTTCGGGCGCTGCTCACGGGCGGCACGAACGTTTCGCTGCTCGAGCTCGCCGAGCAGCGGGCCCAGAGTCAGGTGTTCGAGTCGGCGGGCTACACGGTGGCGCGCAACCCCGCGGCCGGCACGAATTACGCGGACGTCAACGCGCGCGAGCGCTGGTACGGACGCACCGCGCTCATGATCGCCGCAGCCGAAGGCCACGGCGACGTCGTGCGGCTGCTCATCGAAGCGGGCTCGGCCGTCGACCTGCTCGACCAGGAAGGCTCGAGCGCCCTGTCGCTGGCGCGCTCGTACGGCCATCTCGATGTCGCTGCCACGCTGGCTGAAGCCGGCGCGGGCTAGCTCGGCGACTGCGTCAGAACTCGAACTTCACTCCGACGCGCAGCGTCCGCGGCTCCTCGGCCCGGCTCACACGACAGTTCATGATGTCGCAATCGACGTCGGCCGACGTGAAGCCCGGCGGGTCGAGGCCGGGCACGATCGCCTCGTACCAATAGACGATGTCCTTGCCATCCTCGTCGAACACGTTGAGCAGTTCCGCGTACAACTCGGCCCTGCCGAAGCGGTAGGCGCCACGCACGCCGACGGAGGTCTGGCTATCGGCGCGCTGCGCGTTGTCCGGCGTCAACGCGTATTCGCCGAGATGGCGCACGCGCAGGCTCGCTTCCCATTTGTCCTTGATGGCCGAGATGCCGACCTGACCCGCGTGCTCGACTGAGCCCTCGATGTGGGGGCCGTCGGGATTGTCGACGTAACGCGCGCGGCTGCCCGTGTACACGGCGTCTAGCCCAAGCCATTCGATGGGCCGCCAGAACGCGGTGAGCTCGTAGCCTTCGCGGCGCGAGCCGCCGCGCGGCTCCACCGAGTTCGAGTCGCCGACGAAGATGAGCTCGCTGTCGAGGTTGAGCCACCAATAGGCACTCGTGATCTTCAGGGCTCCGAGCTCGAACCGCGCGCCCGCCTCATAACCTGTCCCGGGCGCGAGCCCCGCGAGGGGATCGATGGGATTGACAACGCCGCGCGCATCGTTCGAATGGAACCCCTTGCCCCAGTTGCCGTAGAGCTCGACGTTGTCGCTAACCGTGTAGGCGATGCCGAGCTTGGGCGACGCGCGCGAGTCCGATTCGTGACCCTCGAAGCTGCCCGCGGTCTTGGCCGTCGCGTCGAAGTCGTAGACATCCGCGCGCGCACCGAGCAAAAACCGCAGCCGCTCCGTCGGCGCGAGGCTCGCCTCGACGAACGCGCCGAGCGACGTCTCCTGAATGTCGTTCTGGCTGATGTTGGCGACGAACGTCCCAGCATCGAACTCGTCGACGCCGACGTTCCCGATGTCGTCGTAACGAAAGTCGCCGCCGAACGTGACCGTCACGCTCTCGTTCTCGAACGCCGTGCGCTCGTAACGACCGCCCGTCGTCCAACGTCGGTCGAATTGGTTGATCTGAAAATCGTAGGTCGGATTCGACTGCATGAACCAGTCGTAGTATTGCGCGTAAGCCGACGCGCTCCAGACGTCGCTCTCGAGCTGCACGCTCGCGATCCACCGCTGCGTATCCCCGTCGGCCGTCGGATCGAGCACGCAGAACGCGTCCTCGCAGACGGAAGTACCGATTGCGCGCTCGGGGATTTGCTCGGTCGGATGCCAGTTGCCGTCGTAGCCCGAGACCGTCACGGCGAGCGTGCCGAAATCGGTCGGTCGCAGGTACTTGCCCCAGATCGACGTATGTTCGAGCCCTTCTTCGAGCTCCCATGGGCCGTCGTAGTACTTGCGCTCGACGAGTCCCGTGAGCAACGCGCCGTCCGCGAGCTCCTTCGTGCCACCGGCCGCGAGACGCAGCCAACCACCCTCGCCACTTTCGAGCGCCGCGAACGGCGCATCGAGCCGGTCGATCGTGCTGATGTACGAGGCGCCCGCCATCGCGAAATCGCCCGAGTCGGCGCGATACGGACCCTTGCGATAGTCGATGCGATCGACGGTCTCCGGCATGAGGCCGTTGATGTCGAGGTAACCCTGGCCGTGGCCATGGGAGCGCAGGTTCAACGGCATGCCATCGACGTAGGTCGTGAAGTCGGTGCCGTGATCGAGGTTGAAGCCGCGCAAGAAATATTGGTTGGCCTTGCCGCTGCCCGAGTGCTGCACGGCGACCATGCCGGGCACGGCCTCGAGCAACTCGGCGACGCGCAACATCGGCCGCACGAGCAGATCGGCTCCCGCGACCGTGCCCTCGCTCGCCGCCTCGGCCGTGCCGACGAGCTCCAGGCTGCGGCCGAAGATGATGACCTCCTCGTCGACCTGTTGCGTCGCGTTGCCGGCCTGCGCCTGCTGCGGTGCCGTGGCGGGTGGCTGAGCTTGCGCCGAGACCAGCGTGGCCGGGAACATCGCGGCCACCGCCACGACGAGCGGCGCGAATGGAGGGCGCGGCATCGCAGGCCCACGTAACCAATAAGCGTTCTTCATGCGCGGAAATCGGCCGCAACATCGGGGGCGCGAATGATGTGCAAAAGACCGTTCGAGCGTCCAGCTATTAACAGTCGATTAACAGCTAAGCGCGGTTAATGACGCAGGCCCAGTCGAGCCGCACGCGCAGTCGGCTATAGTAGCGGCCGGCCCAGCGCCGCCAGCGATCGAGACCGAGGACACCATGGAAAAAACCTACAAGGGCAGCTGCTTTTGCGGCGCCGTTTCGCTCGTCGCGACCGGCGAGCCCGTCACGATGGGTTACTGCCATTGCGCATCCTGCCGACACTGGTCGGCAGGCCCCGTCAACGCCTACACGCTGTGGCGGCCCGGCGCCGTCAAGATCGCGGCCGGGGCCGAGCACGTCGGCACTTACAGCAAGACCCCGAACAGCGCCCGAAAATGGTGCAAGCTCTGCGGCGGCCATCTGCTCACCGAGCATCCCGCGATCAAGCTCGTGGATGTCTACGCGGCCATCCTGCCCGGGCTGGAGTTTCGCGCGCGCGAGCACCTGCACTATCAAGAGGCCGCGCTGCGGATCGTCGACTCACTGCCGAAACACAAAGACCTGCCGAAGTCGGCGGGCGGCTCGGGCGTGCTGCTGCCGTCGTAGCGCTACGGCGCGCGTCCGAGCAATAGCCGCTGCAGCCCGCCGGAACGCCGAGCGTCGGCCTCTGACGCGCGATTGCAGAGAAACAAATCCGCGCGCCCGTCGCCGTCGAAGTCGGCGACCTCCGTATCGAAACCATTGCCGTCGACGCCTGCCGGCAGCACGGAGCCCGGCGCCGCGTCCGTGAAGCGCGCGCGGCCGTCGTTGAGCAGTACCCGGTACTCGCCGGCCGCGTTGTCGAAGACCGTGCTCGGCGACACGATGTCCACGTCGCCGTCCGAGTCGATATCGAGGACTTGGATGCTGAAGTTGTTCCGATCGCGGCCGGCCGGTTGCCAATCGGGGGGCGCCGGCGTGAACACTCCGCGACCGTCGTTTAACAACAAGGCGTCGCGCTCGGGCTCGTCGAGCACGAAGCGCACGTTGGCCACGACGAGATCGAGGTCGCCGTCGGCGTCGAAGTCGGCGGCGCGGATTTCCCGCGACTCGTCGTTGCCGCGCGGCAAATTCGTGGCCGTCACGTCGACGAGCACTCCGTCGTCGTTACGGTAGAGCTGATTCTGGCCTTCGTTGGCCACCGCGACGTCGAGATCGCCGTCGCCGTCGGCGTCGAACGCCTCGAGCTCCTGCGTGCGCGACTCGCCGCGGCGCTGGCGCCAGCGCGTCGCCGTCTCGTCGCGGAAGTTGCCCTTGCCGTCGTTGATGAGCGCGCGGTCGACGCCGATGTTGCCGGTGAGCACGTCGGGCGCGCCGTCCCCGCTCAAGTCGAGCACGGCGAGCCCATTCGACACGTCATCGGGCACGAGCCGCTCGCTCAGGTCGGAGAACCGGGCTTGGCCGTCGTTGAAGTAGAGCTCGTCGGTGCGATCGTCCTCGCTGACGAGCACGAGATCGAGGTCGCCGTCGCCGTCGAAGTCCGCGAACGCGACGTCCTCGCTGTCGTGCACGATGCGCGGCAGCTCGACCGATGCGTCGCTGAATCGGCCCCGGCCGTCGTTCAAGAGCAGGATCTTGGGCTCGAACTCCATTGCGAGTACCAAGTCGAGGTCGCCATCGCCGTCGGCGTCGCCCGCAGCCGCATTCATACACCGGCCGGCGAGCCCCGGCGGCAGATGGGTGGCCGTGACCTCGGTGTAGAGTGGCTGGGCGGTGACACCGGCTGCGACAAGCCACGTAGCGGCGGCGATGACGGTTGGACGCATGACGGGCTCCCCTACCGGCCACACAACGAGAGCTTAGTCGCCGTGCGCGGCAAAGAATTCCCTGGAGCGTTAGTCGACGATGGGCTCGGTGCGTAGCGCGGCCTTCGCGTGCTCGTCGATGATGAGGCGCGTGAGTCCGTGGTGCTCGCGCTGCCGCACGCGCACGATCAAGAACACGGCCACGACGACGAGGCCCACGACGAGCCCCCACCAGAGGCCCACGGCGCCGTAGTCGATGCCGAATCCGAGCCACAGGCTCACGGGCATACCGATGCACCAAAAGCCGATGACGTTGACGATCATGGGCATGCGCGTATCGCCGAGACCGCGCAGCAAGCCGATCGACACGACTTGGAGGCCGTCG
Organism: Gammaproteobacteria bacterium; assembly: GCA_035249885.1. Taxonomy (GTDB): domain Bacteria; phylum Pseudomonadota; class Gammaproteobacteria; order Steroidobacterales; family Rariloculaceae; genus FEN-1219. Next base: position 5,396 of record DATFFV010000174.1, read on the forward strand.
AACACCTGAAACACGCCCGCGATCGGCAGCAGCACGGCTGCGAGCGCGAGCACCATCACATCCGGCGTGTAGAGGCCCGCTAGGAAGTGAGGCGCGCTGACGAGCAGCACGGCCGTGCAGAGCATGAAGCCGGCGCCGACGGCGAGCGAAGCCAGCGTCGAGCGCCGCACACCTTCGGCGTCGCCGCGGCCGACGGCGTGCCCGACGATGACGGCCGCGGCCGACGATACCCCGAGCGGCACCATGAACGTCAGCGACGCGAAATTCAGCGCGATCTGATGCGCGGCGACCTGCACGACTCCGAGCCAGCCCATGAGCAGCGCGATGATGTTGAACGCGCCGCCCTCGAGGACCATCTGCGCGCCGATAGGGAACCCGAGCGCGAGCATGCGCTTGAGCGGTTTGACGTCGAGCAGGTTCGGCGCCCGTTCGCGCAGGTACGGGCCCAGCGTGCGCCATCCGAGCGTGAGCAGCAGCGCGGCCATGAGCCAGCGGCTCACGGTCGTAGCCCAGGCAGAGCCGAGCACGCCCATGGCAGGAAATCCGAGATGGCCGAAGATCCAGACATAGTTGAGCCCGGCGTTGACGAGATTCACGACGAGGATCGTCACGCCGATCGGCCAGATGCGGTGATGCGCTTGCAGCGTTTGGCGCAACGCCACGAACACATAGAACGGCCACACGGACAGGGCGTTGCGATGGACGTAGCCCACGGCATCGGGAATGACCTCCGGCGGTTGACCCACGAGCACGAGCACGGGCCCAACCGTGAACAGCACGAGCGTAATCGGTACTGTGAGCACGAGCGACAACACGAGCCCGCGCTGGAGACCGCGCCGCACCGCGAGCTCGTCACCCGCGCCGAGCGCCTGCGCGACGATGGGGTCGAGCGCGAACAGCACTCCCATGCCGAACATGGAGATCGCAAAAAAATACATGTTGCCGAGCGCGACGGACGCGAGCGCCGCGGGCGAGACGCGGCCCACCATCATGGTGTCGACCACGCCCATGAGCATCGTGCCCACTTGAATGAGCACGAGCGGGGCGGCGAGGCGCAGCAGAGCAGCGAAGTCCGCGCGCCTCGGTTTGTGTTTGAGCACACCGAGAGACATGACAGCACCGTCGCGAGGGGTGCGCAGCTTAGCCGATCGGCGGGTTCGATGCCTCCTCGGCAGTTGGGGCTTCTGGGATTGGCGAAACCGCCGTGCGCAGCGCGACGAGCAGGCGCTCGCGGTCGTCGGTCGCGAGGCGCCGCTCGGGCTGCGCGCTGACGTCGGGCGCCCAGATCGGTTGCCCCCACCGGCCGTCGTTCTTGTAGCGCGGGATCACGTGCCAGTGCAGGTGCGGCACGATGTTGCCCAGCGACTCGACGTTGAAATGATCGGGTTTGCAAACGCTTCCGATCGCGCGCACGGCGCGGTGCAGATCCGCGGCGTAGCTCTGCCATTCGACGCTCGTCAGCTCATCGAGCCTCGTGACATGCCGCGGATCGAACACGAGGATGCCGTGCCCGCGGTACATCTGGTTGTGCGGCAGATACCACGACGACACGCTGAGTCCCGCAACGAGATCCCAGTGCGCGGTGTGCTCCGCTCGCGGCGCGTCGAACGGGCACCCCCCCTGCCCCGCTGCTAGCGTGTCCCAACTCGTCGTCATGCGCGCAAGGATGCCAGAGATCGACGGCGTGCAGTATGCTGGTTACACCCACAAGAAACGTTCACGGGGAACATCGCCATGCGTCTCGCCCTGCTTCGCGGCTCGCTCGTCGCCGTCGCCTTCGCCGCGGCTCTCGCGGTCTCGGCACAATCGCTGCGCCCCGCCTCGCCAGAAAGCGTCGGCATGTCCGCAGAGCGTCTCGAACGCTTGAGCGACGCGCTCGAGGGCTACGTGGCCGACGGCCGGCTCGCGGGCTCCGTGACGCTAGTCGCGCGCCGCGGACGCGTTGCGTACTTCGAGGCGTTCGGCAGCCGCGACCGGGAACTGAACGCGCCGATGCAGCGCGATGCGATCTTCCGCATTGCCTCGCAATCGAAGGCCATCGTGAGCGTCGCGGCCATGACGTTCGTCGAGGAAGGCAAGCTCTTGCTCACGGACCCGGTCGGCAAGTACCTACCCGAGTTCATGGAGACGAAAGTCGCCGTCTCGCAGGAAGGCGGCACCGGCTACGACGTCGTCAAGACGCGCCGGCCCATCACCGTGCGCGACTTGCTGACGCACACTTCGGGGTTCGGCTACGGCGCAGGCGTCGGCGGCGATTTGTGGACGGCGGCCGGACAGACCGGCTACTACTTCGCCGACAAGGACGAGACCATCCGCGACTCGGCGCGACGTATCGCGAGCTTGCCCGCGCACGCACAGCCCGGCACGAGCTGGATTTACGGCTACAGCACGGACATCCTGGGCGCGCTCGTCGAGGTCGTCGCGAACAAGCCGCTCGACCAGGCTCTCCGCGAGCGCATCTTCGAGCCGCTCGGCATGCGCGACACGGAGTTCTATTTGTCGCCGGGCAAGGTCAACCGCCTGGCGGCCGTTTATTCGCAGAACGCAGGGAAGCTCGAGCGGGCGCCGGCGCCCGGCAACGCCGTCGGCCAAGGCCATTACGTCGAGGGCCCGCGCAAGAGCTTCTCGGGCGGCGCCGGCCTGTTGTCGACGGCGACGGACTATGCGCGCTTCCTCGAGATGCTGCGCAACGGCGGCACACTCGATGGCCGCCGCATCCTGAGCCGCACGACGGTCGAGCTCATGACGACGAGCCATCTCGACGACATCGCGTTCAATGCAGGCCAGGGCTTCGGGCTCGGCTTCTACGTCGTCGAGGACGTCGGTGCGCGCGGCTGGCCGGGCTCCGTCGGCGAGTTCGGCTGGGGCGGCGCGTATCACACGACGTACTGGGTCGACCCGCGCGAGGAGCTCGTCGTCGTGCATCTGACGCAACTCGTGCCGGCCGGCGACGTCGACGACCAGGCGAAGGTGCGGGCGCTCGTCTATCAGGCGATCGTCGACTGACCGCCGCCCCGCGCGATGAGCGTCGACCGGTCCGTCGCGTGGGAGCTCTTTGGTATCGGCGCCGCCACGGCGGTGTTCCTTGCCTCGTTCGAGGCGCGGCCGCGGTACGTCGACCTCGTGCTCGCCACCGTAGCCGTCGCGCTCATCGTCGCCAGCAGAGCCCGCAGCCACCGGCTCTGGGCGCTCGTGCGAGCGCCCGAGCTCGACGCCGGACGACATGCGTGGCGCGTCGGCCTTTTGTTCACGGGCGTGGCGCTCGTCGTGTTGGCTGCGGTCGCAGTCCTCGTCGCGCGCAGCGCGGGAACGCCCGCGCTCGATCGGTTCGCGAACTGGCACTTGCTCGCTGCCGCGGCGCTGTATTTCCTCCTGGCGCTGCTCCAGCAATACATCTTTCAGTTCTACCTCTTGCCGCGCTGGCTGCGGCTCGTGCCCATACCCGCGGCCGTCGCGCTCACGGCGATCACGTTCTCGGTCGTGCACTTCCCGCGCTGGCCCGTCATGCTCGCGACGGTCGTCGCGGGCACGGTTTGGGCACTCCTTTATTACCGCTGGCGACGCCTCGTGCCGCTCGCGCTTTCGCACGCGCTGCTCGGCGCGGCGCTCCACTACTGGGTGCTCGGCAACGACCTGATCGCGCGTTGGCTTCCTTGAGCCGAGCCAGGATTGTGCCGGGGCGCGCGGCGTGCTCTAGTAACTGTCACCGCCAACACTCGCCACGGGGACGAACGCATGAGTGACCAAAACGACCATTCGATCGATCGCCGCTCGGTGCTGCTGGGCGCGGGCACCGTCGTCGCCGCGAGCTTCGGCGCAAACCAGGCGGAGGCGCAGGGCAAAGTGGATCAGGAATGCATGACGATCCTGTATCAGAATGGCGCCGACGTGCGCTTCGATTTCGACTACTACATCAACACGCACATGCCGCGCATCATGAATCTCTACGGCAAATCGATCAGCCGTTTCGAGCTGCGGCGCGGTCAACCCGGGGCCGACGGCGCGAAACCGCCCTACGTCGCGACGATCACGATCTGGATCGCCGACGGCGCGGCGTTCGACGCCGCGCAAGTGCAGCATCAAGCCGGCTTGCGCGCCGACGTGCCGAAATTCACGAACGCGGTGCTCATCGCGCAGCGCGACCGCATCGTCGGTACCGCCGCCTCGTAGCCGCTTACCTACGCCTCAACGTGAGAACGGCCGCACGAGTTGCGGCCGTTCTCCTTTTACACACCGGCACTGATCACGGCGCGTACCTCGGCCGCATGGCA
>DATFFV010000175.1:0-4914 GCA_035249885.1 Gammaproteobacteria bacterium
GCAATCGTCACGGAATGGCGGGAGTTCCGGAGCCCCGATTTCGACGCGATCAAGGCCACGCTTCGCACCCCCGTGATCTTCGACGGGCGAAATCTGTATGACCCGTCACTGCTACGACGGCTGGGTTTCCGGTATTTTGCGATCGGGCGGGGCGACTCGCTCCGGTCCTGACGGCCGGCGGCCGCTTGGGACCGCACGTGCTCACGGAGGGTTGATCGGTGCGTATAGGCGTCTTCGGGCTCGGTTACGTCGGAACGGTATCGGCGGCGTGTCTCGCGCGCGAGCACGAGGTCGTGGGGGTCGACCCCAACCCCGTGAAGGTGGACCTCGTCAACCAGGCGAAGTCCCCGATCGTCGAGAAGGGTCTCGACGAGCTCATCGCGAGCGCCGTGCGTAACGGGAAATTGCGCGCGACGCCCTCTGCGCGCGATGCCGTCGCGGCGACCGATCTCTCGCTCGTTTGCGTCGGCACGCCGAGCCGCGCGAACGGCAGTCTCGATCTCCAGTATCTCGAGCGTGTCTGCCGCGAAATCGGCGAAGTGCTGGCCAGTGACGATCGGTTTCACACGGTCGTGATCCGCAGCACCGTGTTGCCCGGCACGATGCGCGAAGTCGTGATTCCGACGCTCGAAGCGGCGTCGGGCAAGAAGGCCGGTCAGGGCTTCGGTATCTGCTCGAACCCCGAGTTCCTGCGCGAAGGCACCGCCGTGCACGACTACGATCACCCGCCGAAGACCGTCATCGGCAAGGCCGACGACGTCAGCGGCCACAAGCTCGTGCAACTCTATGAGAAGCTCGATGCACCGATGATCGTGACCGACGTCGCGACGGCCGAGATGGTCAAGTACGTGGACAACGTGTGGCACGCGCTCAAGGTCGACTTCGCGAACGAGATCGGCAACGTTTGCAAAGCGGTCGGTCTCGACGGCCACCGCGTCATGGAGATCTTCTGCAAGGACACGAAGCTCAATCTGTCGCCGTATTACCTGAAACCGGGCTTCGCGTTCGGCGGCTCGTGCCTGCCGAAGGACGTACGGGCGCTCAACTATTGCGCGAAAACGCTCGACCTCGACCTGCCCGTGCTCGGCGCGATCCTGCGCAGCAACTCCAACCAAGTCGAGCGAGGCATCGAGATGGTCATGAACGGGCCCGGCCGACGCGTGGGTGTGCTCGGGTTCAGCTTCAAGGCCGGCACCGACGACCTGCGCGAAAGCCCGATCGTCACTTTGATCGAGCACCTCATCGGCAAGGGCTACGATTTGCGCCTTTACGATCGCAACGTCAGTCTCGCGAGGCTCACGGGCGCGAACAAGGCCTACATCGAGCAGCACGTGCCGCACCTCGCGCGGCTCATGGTGGACTCGATCGACGAAATCTTGCGTCACGCGGATACGATCGTCGTCGGCAACGGCGATCCCGAGTTCGCCGCGGCCCTCGGCAAGGCCTCGAAAAAGCAACTCGTCGTGGATCTCGTTCGGGTGGCGAAGACCCGTACGAGCGAGGGGACTTACCAGGGGATCTGTTGGTAGCGGTGTCGGCGGCCCTTGTCGACGTCGCGCGCCGCGCTTAGGCTGCCGCACACTCGACATGAGAGTACTGAACCACCACGTGCCGCTGCCGACGCTCGTAGCGATCGTCTACGAATTCGTCGCTGCGGCCGCGAGCGTCTACGCCGCGGGCTTCCTGCGCTTCGGCACGGACTGGCCGGCCGAGGGCGACCTGCACCCGTCGCTGCCGAAAGCGTTGCTGTTCGGGGCCGCGACGGTCGTCGGGCTCGCGGCCATGGGCTTGTACCAGAACCACTATCGGCGTTTGTCGCGCGAGGCCATCGTGGCGCGCATCTTTATCGCGCTGAGCGTCGCCGCACTCGCGGAAGCCGTGATCTTTTTCTTGCTGCCGGTTTTCGCGCAGGGTCGAGGCATCTGGATCCTGAGCGCGGCGACGACGTTCGTTCTCGTCGTCCTCGGGCGCTACGTGCTGAGCCGTTTCCTGAGCGAGGACGCGTTTCGGCGTCGCATCGTGATCTACGGGGCCGGCAACATGGCGGCGAGCTTGCTGGCGCTGCGCCGCCGCAGCGATCAACGCGGCTTCAGGATCGTGGCCTTCGTGCCGACGGCCGGCGATCGGTTCGTCATCGACGATGGGCGCGTGCTCAACAGCGACGTGGACCTGGTCGATCTCGTCGAGCGCGAGGACGTTCACGAGATCGTCGTCGCCATGGACGACAAGCGCCAAGGGTTTCCGATGGCGGACCTGCTGCGCTGCAAGTTCGCGGGCGTCGACGTCATCGAGATCATCGGTTTCCTCGAACGCGAGTCGGGCAAAGTCGACGTCGAGCGCCTGAATCCGAGTTGGCTCGTCTTCTCCGAAGGGTTCACACGCACCTCGGCACGACAAGTCGCGTCGCGCGCGCTCGACCTCGTCGGCGGGTTGCTGCTGCTCGCGGTCGCGTGGCCGTTCATGATCCTCGTCGCCGTTGCGATCCTCATCGAGGACGGTTCCCCCGTGCTCTATCGGCAGACTCGCGTCGGCCTGCTCGGCCGTCCGTTCGAGCTATTGAAATTTCGCAGCATGACGAAGGAGGCCGAAGCCGCGGGCGCGCAGTGGGCCCAGAAGGGCGATACGCGCGTCACGAAGGTCGGCAAGATCATTCGCAAAGTGCGTTTCGACGAGTTGCCGCAGGTCTTCAACATCGTCCGCGGCCAGATGAGCCTCGTCGGCCCGCGCCCGGAGCGCCCGGAATTCGTCGACTCGCTGGCACGCAAGATCCCGTACTACCAGGAGCGCCACTGCGTGAAGCCCGGGCTCACGGGTTGGGCACAGCTCCAGTACCCCTACGGCGCGTCCGAGAAAGACGCGCTCGAGAAGCTCCGCTACGATCTGTACTACGTGAAGAACCAGAGCTTTCTGCTCGATTTGATCATCTTGCTGCAAACGGCAGAGGTCGTGATTTGGCAGAAGGGCTCGCGGTGAGCGGACGGGGTCGCGCATGATCTTCGCCGTCCTGAGCTACGCGGCTGCAGGACTCGCCTACGGAATCCTGGGCCTGCTGCTGGCTCTGAGCCGCCAGGGCGCGGCCGAAGGGCGGTGGCTGCTCGCCGTCGTGGGCGGCATGTCGATCTGGGCCTGGCTCATGGCGGCGTTGGCGCTGCTGTCGGGCGGCAACGTGCTCTTCATCGCCTATGTCGCGGACGCGGCGCGGGGTTTTCTCTGGACCTTTTCCTTGTTGAGCATGCTGCCCGGCGGCGCGTGGCAAGGGGCGCGCCGCGGTCTGTCGGCCGGCGCGGGTCTGCTCGTCGTGGCCGCCGTGGCGCTGCCGTTCGTCGGCGGCGGCGGCTACAGCCCGCTCGTCGTGCTCGGCTCGTCGATCCTCGTATGTCTCGCGATCGAGCAGGTGTTCCGCAACTCCGGGCGCCAAGAGAAGCGCGTGCTCGTGCCGCTCGTGGCCGGCGTCGTCGGCGTTTTCGCCTACGACCTATTCGTGTTCGCCGACGCGGTGCTGCTCAACAGCATCGAGCCGCGTTTTTGGGCAGCCCGCGGTCTCGTCGCCGCGATAGCCGTTCCCTTCCTCCTGATCTTCGCGAAGCGGCATCCGGACTGGACCAAGTCGTTGTTCGTGTCGCGTCACGTGGTCTTCTACTCGACGACCGTGACGGGTGTCGGCCTTTATCTCGTGGCGATGGCGGTCGTCGGCTTCTTGATCCGGCGCGAGGGCGGCGAGTGGGGCGGCGTGCTGCACCTCGCGTTCTCGGTCGCGGCGCTCGGCGTGCTCCTGTTCGTGTTGTCGTCGTCGCGGTTGCGGGCTGCGGGGCGCATGTTCCTCACGAAGCATTTCTACCGCAACCAATACGAGTATCGCGACGAATGGCTACGGTTGATCCGCACGCTCTCGGCGTCGAGCTCCGAGATGCCGCTCGATCAGCGCGCCATCGTGGCGTTGGCCGACATCGTCGCGAGCCCCGGCGGCCAACTCTGGCTGCGGCGCGACGCCGCGGGCGCCTACGAGCCGTTCGCCGCGAGGAACGCGCCGTTCCCCGACAAGGAATATGCGTCCGACGCACCGATCGTTCGCTTCCTGGCCGAGCAAGGCTGGGTCATCGACAGCGAGGAGTACGCGCAGGACCCCGATCTCTACAACCACGCTTTTCGCGACGCTCCCGACGACCTGCCGCCGAGCAGCTTCATCGTGCCGCTGTTTCATCGTGACGGAATGCTCGGGCTCGCGCGTCTCGTTCGGCCCGAGAAGCACCGCGCCTTGAATTTCGAGGACCACGACCTGCTCAAGACCGCGGGGCGGCAGGTCGCGGCGTTCCTCGCTCACGATCTCGCCATGGAGCAGCTCGCCGAAGCCAGCCAGTTCGAGGCTTATAGCAAGCTCTCGGCATTCGTGATCCACGATCTCAAGAATCTACTGGCGCAGCAGGCGTTGCTCGTCGAGAACGCGAAGAAGTTTCAGCATCGCCCCGAGTTCGTCGCCGACGTCGTGAAAACGGTGGACAACGGTGTCCAGAGAATGCGCCGTTTGTTGCGGCAACTCGAGCGCGACTCGGGCGAGCGCGAGCATCGCATCGAGCTCAGCAGCGTGGTCAAAGAGGCCGTTGACGCGTGCTCGAAAGGTCGCGGCGTGATGCCGTCTTTCAACGGCGTATCTCCGATCTGGGTTCATGCGCCGTCGGATCGGCTCGCGAGCGTCGTGGGGCACATCATCGCGAACGCGCAGGATGCAACGGGTGCCGGCGGCGCCATCACGGTCACGGTCGCGGAGGCCGACAGCAAGGCGCTCATCGAAGTGCGCGACACGGGCGCCGGAATGACCGAGGAGTTCATCCGCAAGCGGCTGTTCAAGCCGTTCGATACGACCAAGGGCATGGCCGGCATGGGCGTCGGGGTGTATCAAGCGCGCGAGATCGTGCG
>DATFFV010000176.1:0-3503 GCA_035249885.1 Gammaproteobacteria bacterium
CGCTGCCACTGCATGACCATGCCATCGCCGAAGTTGTTGAGCACGACGATCTTGATCGGCAAGTCGTAGGTCGTGACCGTCTCGAGCTCGCCCAAGTTCATGCGGATGCTCGCGTCGCCGTCGACGTCGATGACGAGCTTGCCTGGATTCGCGATCTGCGCGCCGATCGCGGCCGGCAGGCCGAAGCCCATCGTGCCCATGCTGCCGGACGTGAGCCACTGGCGCGGCTCGCGGAAGTCGCAATACTGCGCGGCCCACATTTGATGCTGGCCGACGCCGCTCGACACGATGGCCTCGCCCTGAGTGATGCGATTCATCGTCTCCATGACGTACTGCGGTTGCACGAGCGGGCTGTCGCGATCGTAGTTCAACCCGTACTTGGCCTTGAGCGCAGCGATCTCCTCGTGCCAGGGCGCGAGGTTCGCGTTGAACGCCGTGCGCCGGCCGTGGGCCACGAGCGCGTCGAGCGCGGCCGGCAGCAAGCCGACATGATACCAGTGGGCCTTCTTGACCTTGTGGATCTCCGACGGATCGATGTCGAAGTGCAGGATGCGCTTGGCCTTCGGCGCGAACTTCGCGGGCACGCCGGCGACGCGATCGTCGAAGCGCGCGCCGACGGCGATCAGGAGATCGCAATCGTCGACGGCGTAATTGGCGCTCGCCGTGCCGTGCATGCCGAGCATGTGGAGCGACAACGGATGCTTCGTATCGAAGCCGCCGAGGCCCATGAGCGTGCTCGCCACGGGAATCTGGAACGCGCTCGCGAACGCGCGTAGGGACGCGCTCGCATTGGCGTTGACGATGCCGCCGCCGGCATAGATGAGCGGGCGCTTGCTCTCGCCGAGCAGCGACAAGAACTGCTGGCAGCTTGCGTCGGTCAGCGTGTTGCCTTCGATCGCGGCGAGCCGCTGCCGATAGCCCGGAATCGGCAAATGGTTCTCGCCCAAGAAAATGCCTTGCCAGTTCTGCACGTCCTTCGGCACGTCGACGACGACGGGCCCCGGTCGCCCCGTGCGCGCGATCTCGAACGCCGTGCGCATCGTCGATTCGAGGCGCGTGGGGTCCGTCACGAGAAACACGTGCTTCGCGACCGAGCCCATGACGGCCGTCACGGGCGCTTCTTGGAACGCGTCGCTGCCGATCGCGCCCGTCGGCACCTGGCCGCAGATGACGACGATCGGGATCGAGTCGGCCATGCAGTCGCGCACGGGCGTGACGCAATTCGTGGCTCCCGGCCCGGACGTGACCATGACGACGCCGACGCGACCGCTCGCTCGCGCGTACCCCGCGGCCATGAAGCCCGCGCCTTGCTCGTTGGCGGGAACGATGAGCGGCATGGGCTCCACGCCGTTCTTGCTGTTGGCTTGGTTGTAGCGGAACACCGCGTCGTAGGTGGGCAGGATCGCGCCGCCGCTGTAACCGAAGATCGTGTCTACACCCTCGTCGGCCAACACTTGGACGAGGATGTCGGCGCCGCTCATCTCTGCACCCGCGAGCGGGTGCGAGCGTGCGATCTTGGGTTGCGTGAGTGTATCCATGATGAGTTGCCGGAGGCCGTTGACGGGCTGAAAGCCGCTTAGCGCTTGGAGTTTTGACGAAAAGGAGGTGCATTGCAATAGCTCACCCACTACGCCAACATGACCCGCTTTCGAGCGCGGCGCCGGCGCCACGAGCCATGCGACATATCATCTCCATACTCCTGCAGAACGAGGCCGGCGCGCTCGCGCGCGTCGCGAACATGTTTTCCTCGCGCGGCTACAACATCGAGAGCTTGAATGTCGCGCCCACGGCCGACGAAACCGTGTCGCGCCTGACGCTCGTCACCACGGGATCCGAGCCGGTCATCGATCAAATCGAGAAGCAGCTCGGCAAGCTCGTCGACGTCGTCGAGATCGCCGACATGACGAGCGCCGACCACATCGAACGCGAGCTCGCACTGTTCAAGGTTCACGTGGTGAACGGCTCGGCGGTGAAGCTGACCGCCGTGCTCGAGCAATTCGGCGCGCGCTTGCTCGGCGAAGTCGACGGGCACTACACCGTCGAGATCGTCGGCGGCAGCCAAGAGATCGATCGCTTCTTGAAGCGGCTGGCCTCCGTGGCCGACTCGGTCGCGATCGTGCGCAGCGGCGCGATGGCCGTGGCGCGCGGCGCGGCCGCGTTCAAGCGGGCCTGACGCCCGCGCCGCCGCTCGGTGAGACGCGCACCATGAGCAGCGCAGTGCACGTGTCGCACGCCGAGCGTCTCGCGAACGCGCGCCGCGTCGTCATCAAGATCGGCTCCGCGTTGTTCGTCGACCAAGAGAAGGGCACGCTCGATCGGCCTTGGCTCGAGGGCTTGTGCGCCGACGTCGTCGAGCTGCGCCGCAAGGGCACGGACGTCATCATCGTGTCGTCGGGCGCGGTCGCGCTCGGACGGCGCGAGCTCAAGCTCGATGCGCGCCGCGCACGGCTCGAGGAGGCCCAAGCGGCGGCCGCGGCGGGACAGATCCTCTTGGCGCATGCCTATCAGGAAATCTTGCGCGGCGCCGGCGTCACGGCCGCGCAGGTGCTGCTCACGCTCGACGACAGCGAGCGGCGCGAGCGATATTTGAACGCCAGCAAGACGCTGCTCACGCTGCTTGGGCTAGGCGCCGTGCCCGTCATCAACGAGAACGACACGGTCGCGACGCAGGAGCTGCGGTACGGCGACAACGACCGCCTCTCGGCGCGTGTCGCGCAGATGGTCAGCGCCGACTGTCTCGTGCTGTTGTCCGACGTCGACGGTCTCTACACGGCCGACCCTCGCCGCAACGACAACGCGCGCTACGTCGACGAGGTCACCGAGATCACGCGCGAGATCTTCGAGATGGCCGGCGGCCCGGGCTCGACCCACGGGTCGGGCGGCATGCGCACGAAGCTCGAGGCGGCGCGCATCGCCATTGGCGCCGGTTGTCGAATGTGCATTGCCACGGGCCGGGTCGCGCGGCCCATCAGTGTCTTGCTCGGCGGCGGCCGAGCGACGTGGTTCTTGCCGAGCGCGACGCCCGGCGCCGCCCGCAAGCAATGGATCGTGGGCACGCTCAAGCCGCGCGGTAACGTCCGAGTCGACGCCGGCGCCGAGCGCGCGCTCGTTGCGGGCCGCAGCTTGCTGCCGGCCGGCGTCACGGTCGTCGAAGGCGCATTCGAGCGCGGCGACGCCGTGAGCGTCATCGCGGCCGACGGGCGCGAGTTGGCGCGCGGCTTGATTGCCTATCCCGCCGACGAGGCCGCGCGGATCGCGGGCAAGCGCTCGAGCGAAATCCCCGAGATCTTGGGTTATAGCGGCCGCGATGAGATGATCCATCGCGACGATTTGGTTTTGTTGGGCACGAAGCAATCATGAGCACCGCGCCACACGGTTTGACGACGAGCTTGCGCGAGCGCATGTTCGAGCTCGGCCGCGCGTCACGTGCGGCCGCGACCGTGCTCGCGCAGACGCCGTCGGCCGTCAAGCGGCGCGTGCTCGAAACAGCCGCGGCCGAGCTC
>DATFFV010000177.1:0-3574 GCA_035249885.1 Gammaproteobacteria bacterium
TGACCATCGTCATCGGCTCGTTCGTCGTGCGCACGAGCAGCGCCAAAGCCGGATACGCGACGACCGTGGCGCAGTTGTACGTCGTCGGGACGGGCTCGCGATCGAGCCCAAAATCGCGCGCGTTCCCGGCGACGCCGACGATTCGCGTTTGCCTGCCGCTTGGCGTCAGCAACGACGACCCGACGGGTGAGCGGCCGGACAGGTAGCGGGACGCGAACACTTGATTGATGACGAGCTCCTGAACGCCGTCGGCCGGTTGGCGGCGGCACGTCTCGCCGGCGAGCAGCGGAATCGCCATCGTCGCGAAGTACGACGGCGAGACCACGCGCTGCTCGGCGATCGGGCGTAGCTCGGGGTCGCCGCCCGGCACCCGCCATTCCGTAGCGCCGAATTGAAATCCCGACCCGTCGTCAAGGACGCCGGGCACGGGCGACGACGCGGCCGTTCCTTCGACGCCGGGTAGCGCGGCGAGCTCCTCGAGCATGCGCTCGACGCCCTGAATTCGGGTGTCGAAGCTTTCGGCGAACGATCCCGTGATCTTGAACGTGAGGACGTTGGTCGGATCGAAGCCCGTGTCGACGCGCGAAAGCTCTTGGAAGCTTCGTACCAACAGCCCCGCGCCCGCGAGCAGCGCGACCGACAGCGCGACTTGCACGCCGACGAACGTCCAATGCAGGGAGTGCCGCCGCGAAACCTGCGCACGGCCCATTTCGAGGACCGTGCGGGCGTTCGTTGCGCGCGCGTTCTGGATCGCAGGCGCCAAGCCGCACAAGAACGTCACTGCGACGACGAGCGCTCCCGTGAAGAGCAACGTGGTGTCGCTGACCGCGATCGCGTCGAGCCGCGGGAAATTCGGCGCGAGCGCGCGAAAGCCGAGCGTCACTCCGTTGGCGACGAGCAGGCCGAGACCGGCCCCGACCACGGCCAAGACCGCCGTCTCCGTGAGCATCTGAGCGGCGATGGACGAGCGCGTGGCGCCGAGCGCGAGACGCACGGCGAGCTGGGGCTGGCGCTCGGCCGCGCGTGCGAGCAACAACGACGCGATGTTCGTGCAGGCGATCAGCAGCAACACGGACACGGCGCCGAAGATGAGCCACAACGACCCGCGAACCGACCCCACCGTCGTCGTTTTCAGAGGGACGAGCTCGACCCCCACGTCCCGATCGGTATTCGGATACTGCTCGGCCAGTACCGCTTGAACGCGACGCAGATCCGCTTGCGCCTGCTCGACGGTGACACCCGCCTTGAGCCGACCAAAGGACGTGTACCAACCGTTGGTTCGATTGAGCACGAACGGCTCATAGGTCGTCGCGGCCCAGACTTCGACGTCCGCGTCAGGAAACGCGAAGGTGGCCGGCATGACGCCCACGATCTCGACCGTTTGATCCCCGGCGCCGATGGTTTGGCCGAGGACGCCGGGGTCGCGGTTGAAGCGCCGCTCCCACAGCGATTCGCCGATCAACGCGACCGGCGCCGCACCCGCTTCGTGATCGGCTGCGACGAACCGGCGGCCCAGTATCGGCTCGATCCCCCAAACCTCGACGAGCCGCGGCGAGACGCCGGCGACTCGGATGCTTTCGGGGACGTCGGCACGCGTGTCCGCCGCGTCTTGCGTCGTGTAGCCCATGAGCGCTTCGAAGGTCGAATTGCGCTCGTTCCACTCCTCGAGGCGGACCGGCGCGACGTTCGCGACCGTCGCGTTCTCGCGCGTTTGGCGTACGCTCACGAGCCGGTCTGCCTCCGGAAACGGCAACGGCTCGAGCAGCACCGCGTTGATCGCCGTGAACACGGCGCTGCTCGCGCCGATCCCGAGCGCGAGCGTGAGGACCACCGTGAGCGTCAAGGCCGGCGTCCGCGCGAGCACGCGCAGGGCGTAGCCGACGTTTCGAGTGACAGCGTCGATCGAGCTTCTGATCATCGCTTCGCTCCGGATCGTTACGGCGTCATGGCGCGGCAACCCGCCGTGCCTGACTTAGCAAGAAGCGTTCCAGCTCGTTCGGCGTACGAGGCGAATGTCCCCCGCCCGGCCCGCCGAACGGCCGGCGACGCATTCCCGCGTGTGGGACGCCGTGTCTCGTTGGTGGGAAACCCTACCGAATACTATTGCCGCACGCGATCGTTAAGTGCTTTCCGGACTCGCCGTAACGAGTAGCTACGCGCCTATGGGCACTCGGGCGGCGACGATCATAAACCCCGCCAAGTTACCCGCCAAAAATGGCATCAGGGACATGCGTAGTCCCTCACTAACTATATGGTAGAGTTGGCTTTATGGGTCGCGGAGGCACTGACATAAAAGCCGCCAAAACGAGGTCGCTCACAAGCGAGGCTCGGGACGCGGGCGAGAGCATCGGCCTCATGGAGCCTCTCGTTCTCTCCGACAGCTCGCGCCACCGGCCGGCGCTCACGGATCTCGCTCTCACGCTCGCGAGCCGTTCCGCGGGTCTGCGACGCAGCCTGCCGGAGGGCATCGTCACGGCGCTTGCGGGTCTAGTGCGCTCGGTGAATTGCTACTACAGCAACTTGATCGAGGGGCACGACACACACCCCGTCGAAATCGAGCGCGCGCTGAAGAAGGACTACAGCGCCGATCCCAGGAAACGCATTCTTCAACGCGAGGCCGAAGCCCACATCGCGGTTCAGCAGTGGATCGACGGCGGCGGCCTCGAAGGCAGGGCCGTGAGCGTGGAGGGCATCCTCGAAATTCACCGGCGCTTCTGCGAGCTCCTGCCGGCCGATCTGTTGATCGTCGAACACTCTTCGACGAAGGAGCGGCTTCGCGTGGTGCCGGGCGAGCTCCGCAGGCACGACGTCGCGGTCGGTGCTCACGTGCCTGTCAGCGCGGGTGCGGTGCCGCGCTTCTTGAAGCGTTTCGAAGAGGCCTACGGCCGGCTCGGTCCGTCGGAGACCGTCTTGGCTGCCGCCGCCGCGCACCACAGGCTCGCCTGGATCCACCCGTTCCTCGACGGCAATGGCCGCGTCATCCGGCTGATGTCGTATGCGACGCTATTCCACACCCTCGAGACCGGCGGTGTCTGGTCGATCGCGCGCGGGCTCGCGCGCAGTGTCGATGCCTACAAAGGTCACCTCGCGGCTTGTGACACCACGCGGCGCAGCGACCTTGACGGTCGCGGCCATCTGAGCGAAGAAGCGCTCGCGGAATTCACGCGCTTCTTCCTCGAGACGTGTGTCGACCAGGTGCGATTCATGGAGGACCTCGTTCAGCCGCAAAGGCTGCGCGCGCGCATCGGGTTGTGGGTTGCCGAGGAGATCGCGCTCGGCGGGCTGCACGACAAATCCGCCCTGTTGCTCGACGCCATCCTGTACCGCGGTGAGATGCCGCGTGGTGACGTCCCTGGTGCGCTCGGTGTCAGCGAGCGCACGGCGAACCGCGTCGTCGCCGGCTTGACCGAACGCGGAGTGCTCACGTCGCAGTCGCCCAAGGCCCCGCTGCGCATGACCTTCCCGGCCACCCTCGCTTCATACTGGATGCCGGGCCTGTTCCCCGAGCAGCCGCGGAGCACGTGACGGTCCCCTCCGGCCGGCGTCATACCCCGCTGGCTCCTCGTCGGGCGTC
>DATFFV010000178.1:0-2679 GCA_035249885.1 Gammaproteobacteria bacterium
GGAGGTGCCGGTGTTACGGTTTCGGTTCAACCGAACGTCCGTGCGCTGCGTCTGCAATTTCGGTTGAACCGAAACCGTAACACCGGCACCTCCCACATGCGACTCAAGGCGAGTGACGGGCACGAGCTCGACGCGTACCTAGCCGAGCCCAACGGCAAGGCGACAGGCGGCATCGTCATCGTGCAGGAGATCTTCGGGGTGACGGGCCACATGAGGCGCGTCGCCGACCAGTACGCAGCGCATGGGTACAAGGTGGTTGCGCCCGCGATGTTCGACCGCGTGCAGCGCAACGTCGAGCTCGATTACCAAGACATCGAGAAGGGTCGCGCGCTGATGCTCGAGCTCAGGTGGCCGGGCACGCTCGCCGACGTGAACGCGGCTGCGAGCGCAGTCCGCGATGTCGGCCGCGTTGCCGTCGTGGGCTATTGCTGGGGCGGCACGGTCGCCCACGTCGCCGCGAGCGAGCTCAGCTTCGCTGCCGCCGTCTCGTACTACGGCGGCGGCGTCGCGAAGCAACTCGACAAGACGCCGCGTTGCAAGATCATGTACCACTTCGGCGATCAGGATCACGCGATCCCGCTCGCCGACGTCGAGCGAATCAAGCAGGCCAACCCTAAGGCCATCGTGCACGTGTACGCCGGCGCGGGCCACGGGTTCAATTGCGACGAGCGCGCGAGCTTCAGCGAGAAAGACGCGAAGCTCGCGTTCGAGCGCTCGCTGTCGTTCCTCGGCGACACGCTGAGCCAGCAGCCGCGTTCGACTTAAGAAAGCTATAGGCGAAAAAGGTTTACGATTCTTCGGGGATCGGCGAGGCGGCGCGATGCCATAATCGCGCCACAAGTTTTGGCCGTGCGCCGATGGCACCGACGATCCGAACCCACAACCTGCAGCGCCACTATCAGATGGGCGCCGAAACGATCCACGCCCTGCGCGGCGTGGACTTGAACGTCGAGCGCGGCGAATACGTCGCGATCATGGGGCCGTCGGGGTCGGGCAAGTCGACGCTCATGAACATGATCGGTTGTCTCGATACGCCCGACGACGGCGAGTACTGGCTCAACGGACAGCTCGTCTCGGCCATGAAGGACCGCGAGCTCGCGCGCGTACGCAACAAGGAGGTCGGCTTCATTTTTCAGACGTTCAACTTGCTGCCGCGCGCGAATGCCCTGCACAACGTCGAGATGCCCTTGATCTACGCCGGCATGAAGCGCAAGGAGCGCCTCGTGCGCACCAAGCAGGCCTTGGAGCGCGTGGGCCTCGCCGAGCGCATGAACCATCGGCCGAGCGAGATGTCGGGCGGTCAGCGGCAGCGTGTCGCCGTGGCGCGCGCTCTCGTGACGGAGCCCAGCATCTTGCTGGCCGACGAGCCGACGGGCAACTTGGACTCGACGACGAGCCGCGAGATCATGGCGTTGTTCGACTCGTTGCACGGCGCGGGCCACACGATCATCGTGGTCACGCACGAGCACGACATCGCCATGCACGCGCACCGCATCATCACCTTCCGCGACGGCAAGATCGCGGAGGACGTCATCAATCGCGAGCGAATCCACTGAGTATGCGTAGTCTTTTTTGGTTGATTCCGGCCGTCGCACTGGCCGGCTGCGAGCGAGGCCCCCAGGTCGCGGCGCCCGAGGTCTACGATTCGGCCGCCGTCGAAACTCGTGACATCGAGGTCACGGTCGATGCCGCCGGCGTCGTCGAGCCGGAGTCCACGGTCGAGGTGAAGTCCAAGGCTTCGGGCGAAGTGCTGCGCGTCCATGCCGAGACGGGCGACGTCGTCGAGGCGGGCAAGCTGCTCGTCGAAATCGACCAACGCACGCCGCGTAACCGCCTGTCGGAGACCGAGGCCGCGCTCGTGGCCGCGCGAGCTCGCCGTCAAATCGCGGAGACGCAGATGCAGCGCGCAGCCGCGCTGTTCAAATCGCAGACGCTGACCCAGGCCGACTACGAGCAGACCCAGCTCGAGTTCGCGAACGCGGAGTCGATGGTGGTTGCGGCGACCGTGGCCGTCGAGAACGCGCGCATCACGCTCGAGGACACGGCCGTGCGCGCGCCGATCACGGGCACGATCATCGAAAAAGCGGTCGAGCCCGGCATCGTCATCACGTCGCCGACGCAGGCCGTCAGCGGCGGCACGGTGCTCATGAAGATGGCCGACTTGACCTCGGTGCAGGTGCGCACGCGCGTCGACGAGACGGACATCGGCAAGATTCGGCCCGGCATGAGCACGCGCGTCACCGTGGCGGCCTACCCGAACCAGCCCTTCGACGGCGAGGTGCTCAAGATCGAGCCGCAGGCCATCGTCGAGCAGAACGTCACGATGTTCGCGGTGCTCATCAAGATCGTCAATCGCGGCGGCTTGCTCAAGCCCGGCATGAACGCCGAGGTGCAGATCGAGATCGCCAACCGCGAAGGCGTGCCGGCAGTGCCGACGGCTGCGCTGCGTGCGGATTCCGACGTCACCTTGACGGCGGCCATGCTCGGCTTGCAAGAGGCAGAGCTGCGCCAGGAGCTCTGGCCCGACGGCGCGCCGCAGGGTGCCGCGGCCAAGAACGTCGTCTCGATCGGCGGGCGCGAGATCGAGCTGCCCGCGGGCGTCGATCCCGCGAAGGTCACGGCGCTCATGGCGAAGCGCCAAAGCGGCCAGGAGCTCACGGCCGAGGAGCGCGCGCTCAT
>DATFFV010000179.1:0-5982 GCA_035249885.1 Gammaproteobacteria bacterium
CCCCGGGCGATGCCGTACGCGGACGTTGCTGCCGACGATGAGGCTCGCATGGACTCAGCCTCGCCTCTGGCGGAACAGGAGGTAGCTGCGCAGCACTTCGTCGAGCGGCTCGGTAATGGACACGAGCCGGTGGTCGGCGCCGGCGCGCAGCGCCGACTTGTGCAGTGCCTCGACGTGCGCGTCGATGCGCTCGCGGTAGCGCGAGCTCATGTAGATCGGCGACACCTCCATCGTCTGCCCGCTCTCCATGTCCTCGATGAGCGCCGACTCCTTGAGGACCGGCTTGAGCTCCTGCGGGTCGAGTACCTGGAACAGAATCACGTCCTGGCCTTGGTACGCGAGCGGCTGCACGCTCTTCAGGAGCGCCTCGGGGTCGCAGTAGAAGTCCGAGATCACGGCGACGAGCCCGCGGCCGCGCTCGACCTCGTGGAAGCGCTCGAACGGCTTCGTCAAGTCTGTGCCCGTACCGGCGTCCGCGCGGTCGATGGCGTGCAGCACGCCGTGCAGACGGCCGCCGCGCGTCGAGGCGCGCCGGTGCTCGCGGATCTTGTCGTCGAAGACGATGAGGCCGACGGCGTCGTGCTGCCGCGCCGCGAGATAGGCCAGCGTCGCCGCGAGGAACTTCGCGTACAGGAGTTTTGTTACCTTGCCGCTGCCGAAGCCCATCGAGGCGCTCGCATCGAGCAGGATCACGAGCCGCGTGTTGGTCTCACCGATGTAGCGTTTGATGTAGGTGCGGTCGGTGCGCGCGTAGACGTTCCAGTCCACGAAGCGCGGGTCGTCGCCTTCGGCGTAGGCGCGATACTCGGCGAACTCCTGGCTGAAGCCGAAGAACGGCGAGCGGTGCATGCCCGTGAGGAAGCCGTTGACGACCGCGCGCGCCACGAGATCGAGGTTCGCGAGCCCGGCCAGGGTCTCCGGCTTGAGCAGATGTTGCGGTATCGCGCTCCCTGCGGCCATGACTCGTCAGCCTGCGCGCGCCTGCCTGTGCTCGCCGCCGAGTTGCTTGACCAGGTCGTTGAGGATCTGGTCGGTATCGACGCCGTCCGACTCGGCGAAGTAGTTGGTCAGCACGCGATGGCGCATGACGGGCAGCGTGAGCGCGGCAACGTCCTCGTGCGTCACGTGATAGCGCTTCTGCATGAGCGCGCGCGCCTTGGCCGCGAGCATGATGAACTGCGTGGCGCGCACGCTCGCGCCGTACTGGACGTACTTCTTGACCATGGCCGGGGCGTTCGGATCGTTGGGCCGCGTGGCACGCACGAGGTCGACGGCATAGCGATTGACGGCCGTGGACACGGGCACTTGCCGCACGAGCCATTGGAACTTGAGGATCTGCTCCGGCGTCGTGCAGGCTGTGATGTCCGGCAGCTCCATGCGCGTCGAGTTACGCGTGACGACCTCGACCTCGTCCTCGGCGCTCAAGTAGTCGAGCAGCACGTTGAACAGGAAGCGGTCGAGCTGCGCTTCGGGCAACGGATACGTGCCTTCGAGCTCGATCGGGTTCTGCGTGGCGAGCACGAAGAACGGCCGCGTGATCTTGTGATGCGTGCCGCGCACCGTGACCGAGAACTCCTGCATCGCCTCGAGCAGCGCGGATTGCGTCTTCGGCGGCGTGCGGTTGATCTCGTCGGCGAGCAGCACGTTCGTGAACAGCGGCCCCGGCACGAACGTCCAGGTGCGACGGCCCGAAGCGACGTCCTCCTCGAGGATGTCGGTGCCCGTGACGTCGGTCGGCATGAGGTCGGGCGTGAACTGGATGCGCTTGAAGGTGAGGCCCAAGGCCATCGCGAGCGTGCGCACGAGCAACGTCTTGGCCGTGCCCGGCATGCCCGTGATCAAGCAGTGCCCGCCGACGAGCAACGTCATGAGCAGGTGGTCGACGACGTCGTCCTGGCCGACGATGATCTTGCGGACTTCGGTGCGGATTTGCCCGGAGGCCGTATGGAAGTTCTCGATCAACGCCCGGGTTTCTTGCGTCTCGAGTGTGTTCTCTGCGCCGCTCAACGTACGACCTCCAATAATAGCTGTTGGGCTTCCCGATAATGCGGGGCGATTTCCAGAGCATACAGTAAATGTTCGCGACCCTTGGCTCGGTCTTCGAGGGCCACGTAAGTCTTCGCGAGACGGTAGTGCGCTTCGGCGAGATCCTGCGGATTCATCGCGAGCAGCGCCTGGTATTCGAGCAGCGCTTCGCGCGGGCGCCCGGCCGACGACAGCAGATCGCCGAACTCGAGATGCACGCCGCTGCGCAGCGGCGCGACCATGAGCAGATCCTTGTACGCGTCGATCGCCTCGTCGTTGCGGCCGGCAAGCGTGAGAGCGCGCGCGAGCGTGAAAAGCGCGTCGGGATCGTGGCCGCCGCGGCGCCGGTACTCGAGCAGCGTAGCGGTGCTGAGCGCGGTCTCGCCGAGATCGCGATGAGCCCCGGCCTTCGCGAGATACGCACTGCCCCCGTCGACGTAGTCGGGGAATAGCGCGATGGCCTCGGCCGCCTTCGCGACGATGAGCCGCGAATCGCCCGCTTCGATGGTCTCGCCGAGCTCGGCCTGTTTTTCCTGCCAGGGCTCGAGCTGCGCGGTCGTGGGGCCTAGCTCGGTCTCGACGTACGCCGCGAAGCCCTCGTCGAACTGGCCCGGCGAGATCCCGAGCACGGCGGTCACGACCTCCGCCGTATCCTTGCCCGCCGCGAAGCCGTCGAGCATGCCCTCGAGCGCGGTCTGACCATAGCGGCCCGCGATGTACTCGCAGATGAGCCCCGCCTGCATGTACGACACGATGACTTGGGCTTCGTAGGTGGGCCGGATGAACCCGCGATCGAGCTCGGCGATGGGCAGGAACTTGTCTTCCCTGATGGCCGCGAGCACGGGCACGGGAATGTGCCGTCCCGGCAAGGGGCCCGTGCTCCATTCCTCGTAAACGGAGATGCCTTCGCTGAACCAGCGCGGCACGAGGTGATTCGTGGCTTCGAGCGTGAACACGTGCGCCATCTCGTGCCAGAGAGTCGTGCCCCAATGGAAGTCCTCGTCAGCGCGGCCCGTCGGGCTGTCCATCGCGACGAGGTAGCCGAACGTCACGCCGAGCAGGCCGATGCCGGGCAAACCTGCGATTCGGACCGCGAAGTCGTCGTGGTCGGGATAAAGCTCGACGATCACGGGCTGCTTGAGCGTAAAGCCGTAACGCTTCGAGTACGTCTCGATCGTGCGATCGACGAGCTCCTTCACGTAGAGCCCGAGCACTGCGGACTCGTCCTTGTGGAGACGCATGATGACGCCGGGGTTGGGCGCGGCGTTCGAGCCCGGCGGCGCCGGGCGCGCGGGATGCTCGGTGACGACGAAGTTGTCGAAGCTGTCGATGAGGCGCAGCGTGTTGACGAGCGGCGCGCTGAACCGGTCGCCTTCATAGGCGATCATCAGGTGGCGCTGCGCGTCGGCGAGTCTGTTCTCGCGCAGCAGATTGATGCCGAGCTCGATATGCGCCGCGTAGAGATCGGGCTCGATCTCGACGGCCTTCGTCAACAGCTCGATGGCCTCACGGTAGCGGCGCGTGATGACGTAGAAGTGCGCGGGGATCGCATAGGCATCGCCGTAGCGCGGATTGAGCGTGAGCGCCCGCTGCGTCCACGGGCTCGCCGTGGTGCCGCGCAGCAGGTCGACCGCGGCCTTGAACGCATAGATCTGCAACGGCGTGAGGTCGTGCTCCTCGGCGAGCTCGAGTGCCTCGTCGAGCGCTTCGTCGCCGGCCTCGATGGCGCCGTCCTCGAGCGCGGCGCGCGCGAGCAGCAGGTGCGCTACGAGCGCCTGCTCGGGCGCCTCGTCGATGACCTGCTGCGCCCATTCGCGCGTCTTCTCCTCGAACTGCCCCGCCGCGATCACCGCGAGCCCGAGCTTCGCCGGCGCGTAGGTGGCGTCGATCTCGAGCGCCTCTTCGAACAGCTGAACCGCCTGCTGGTTCGAATGCGTGGCGACGAACAGCTCGCCCCAGCGCGTGCGCAGCGCCGCGTCCTCGGGATACTCCTTGATCGCGGCCTGGAAGAACGAGTTCGCGGAGCGCACGTCGCCGAGTGCGCGCGCGGCGTCGGCTTTGATGCGCGTGTCGGCGCTGCCGGCCACGAGGTTGCGGTAACACGCCTGCGCCTCGGGCTGCGCGCCGCGATAGAGCATGCGATCGCACGCGACGAGGGCGTCCGCTCGATCGAGCGCATACTCGATCGTGAGCGCGTAACTTGGCGCCGCCCCTGCTAGCAGGAGCACGGCCGCGGCGCACGCGCTGCGCGAGGTCACTGCTGCGGCCTCGGTTGCGCAGCGTCGATCTTGCCCTGCACCTCCGCGAGCTGCACGAGCAAGCGCTGCAATTCGGCGAGATAGGCGTCGCTCGCCATCGAGTCGCGCCGCCCGCGCAGCGCCTCGATCTCGGTATCGAGCCGGTCGCGCTCTGCCCTGAGGGCGACCACCTCGGGACTCGCGGGCGCCGCCTCGGGCGGCGGGCCGGCGAGCCGCGCGACCGTGAAGCGCGTGGGCGCGCCGCCTTTGATCTGCGGGTGCTCGGTGGCGAGCGCACCGTCCCTCGCGAAGCTGTCGGCCACCAGGCGCGATGCGTAGTCGAACGCTTCCTGCGCCGTGATGGCGCCGTTCTTGTTGATGTCGGCCGAGCCCGCGGCCAACGCGCCCGCGAAGTGCTGGGCGAATCGCGTGGCGTTGCGCTCGAAGCCGCTGCGCGTGGCCGTGATCACCGTGCGGCCTTCGGCGGCCCAGGTCTCGAGCACGGCGCCGCTGGCGCTCGTCGCATTGACCACGAGCTGCGAGCGCGCCGGAACCTTGCCGAGCAGCTCGGCGAACTGCGCGCCGTCGATATCGGGCCCCGGCAGGTTGAGCTTGTAGCTCTCGCCGTCGTAGCTACCGTGGCCGACGAGCATCACGACGAGGCTATCGGCGGCTTTGGTGCGCGTGCGCAGCGAGTCGAGCGCCATCTCGAGCGCCTCGGCCGTCGCGGCCTCGCCGTTGAGCAAGGTAACCCGGTTGCCCGCGGTCGTGCGACGCGCCACGGCCGCGAGCGCGGCCGTGTCTTTGTCGAACTGCTCGGCGTAGGCGGCCTCGCCGCCGAGACCACCGACGATGAGGTAAAAGAGCTCGGCCTCCGCGGGCGTCGTCACGCCGAGCGCTGTCACGCAGAGCGCCAAGGCCACGACGGCGCTCGCGCGCGCGCTCACAGCCGCCCCCAGTAGAGCCGCACGAGCCACTCGCCGGCCTTGAGCAGCAGCAACAGCAAGAACACGATCGGCATGTTCCAGAGATCAAGCACCTGGCGCTCGACGGTGCCGGCTTCCGAGAAGCTCACGGCCTCGGGCAGTCGGCTCACGTCGGCGATGGCGAAGTAGCTGCCGCCCGTCGCAGCGGCGAGCCGCTCGAGCAGGGCTCGATTCTGCGCCGTGCGGTAATGCTCGACGACACCGTCCTCGCGCCGCACGGCGAACCGCGCGCGGCCGAGCTCCTCTTCTGCAGCCTTGGCCGTGGCTTCGAACCGGAATACGCCCGTGTGCGCGGTCTCGTAGGAGGCCTCGTAGACGCCGCGCTCGCCTGCGACCGGAGTCATGTCGAGCAGCGTGGGGGGGCTCAAGCTGTCGCTGACCTCGAGCGTCACGACGGCGTCGGCCGAGGGCCGATAGGTCTTATCGCGCACCTCGGCGCGCAGCGTCACCGTGCTCTCGTCGCCGTAGAAGACGCGGTCCGAGGTGATCGTGACGGGCTGCGGCGCCGTGGTCGCGGCGGCCTGCAAGAACTGGCGCCAGAACGTCTCGTGGCGCTGATCCTGGTGCGGCAGCTGCATTTGCCACCGCCAGGTGCCGCCCGTTGCCAGCACATAGGCATGGCCCAAGCCATACCGCTGCGCCACGAGCAGCGGCTCGACGCGTCCCGGGGAGTCCTCGAATTCGGCCTCGAGCAACGTTTCGGCGCCGGGCTTGAGGGCACCGACCGTCTGGAA
>DATFFV010000180.1:0-2316 GCA_035249885.1 Gammaproteobacteria bacterium
AGGACCATTTTCCGGCGCGCCAAGGATCTCTGCAGGTCGCAAGAGCAGGACCATTTTGCGGCGCGCCAAGGATCGCTGCATGTCGCAAGAGTAGGACCACTTCGCTGCCCCCGATTTAGTCAAGAACCATTGCGGCAGTAACTGACGTAGCCCGTCAGCCACACTGAACATAACCCTCGCTCGCAGCGCAGAAATGGCCCAGTTGCGTGCATGGCATGCGTCTTGCTCGCTCCTACGTGTATCTCGACATGAGGCGGAGGAACGAACATGGAAGTACGAGTGCTCGCGGCACCGCCATCTTCGATTTGTCCGGAGCACGACTACATTCGGCTCCACACGGATATGGACCCGCTCGACGACACGGCCGTGCTCGCGACCATCGAGCGCGTGACCGACAAGACGAAGCCCGGTGCGACCCAAGTGAAGCGCGTCAAGACCTTGGTCACGCGCCTGCGCATGACAGCCGGCGCCGCCCTCGAGCTTGCGACGAGCTACGCCTACTGGAAAAAAGTCCCCGTCGTGTACGCCGACTCGAGCGTCGCGCCCCTGCGCTAGACGCCGGCCAACGAACAACTCTCGCATTGGAGCGCTCGATGACCCTCCCCTCTACGACCACGCAACGCAACCTCGAGACCGGCTTCACGCTGATCGAGCTCATGATCGTCGTGGCCATCATCGGCATCCTCGCTTCGATGGCGATCCCGGCCTATCAAACCTACACCGTGCGCGCGCAGGTTGCCGAGGGCCTCACGTTGGCGGCCGCGGCAAAGCACCCCATCGTGACCTCGTTCCTCGATACCGGCCAGGCGCCCGTCGATCGCGTGACTGCCGGCCTTTCCCCGAATGCGGGCGACTCGAACGGCCGCTACGTCACGGCAATAAACGTCAATAACGGCGTGCTCGTCATCACGTATGGGTACGACGCGAACGCGGTCATCAATGGGCTCACGCTCACGCTGACGCCGTACGAAACGGCCGACTCGACCGTCGTCTGGCGTTGCGGCGCGGCGCCGGCACCTCCCGGCTTGAACGAGATCGGCACCGCGGGCGGCGCCAACGCGGCCGCCTATATCGCGCCGACCGTGCCTCCCCAATACCTGCCCGGAAATTGCCGGCCGTAGGGGCGGCGCCCCTGGCGCGCGTCAGGGCATCTTCCCAACCAACCAAGCCTCGTAGACCACGAGGCCGAGATAAGCGACCGCGAGCAACGGCAGTAACACGTGTGTGCGCACGACGCGGAACACGCGCGTGCGCGAGAGCGCGACGAGCAACACGACACCGGCGCCCGTGAGCGCCATCTTGACGGCCGCGAACAGGCGCGGGTGCTCGTTGAGCACGAACGCGAGCAGCGGATTGGTCTCCTCGGCGCCGTCGGTCATGAGCTTCACGGTTAGGAGCGCGTCCGCGACGCTGAGGCCCAGCATCACGACGGCGACAATCAACAAATAGGGGTGGTGGAAGTCGATGGGCAACTCGCCGTCGCTCACGCGCCGGCCGCCGCGGCGGCGCGGCACGAAGCCGCCACGCAGAAACGTCTCGAGGGTCATGGCGCGCCGGTCCTCGCGGCGCCGTTCGCGGGACTCGAGCGGCGTCTCGTGCCCGGACCGCGAGCCGTTGTCGACCGTACTCATGGCGCCAAGCCTGCGATGCAAGGCTGCCGTTGACCAGCAGCGGGCGTTAGAACTGCGAAATAGGTCCACGCTAGGGGCGTGGCCTAGCGGCAGCCGCCGTACGCGGCCGCCGCCCAGTTGCCACGGGCCCAGGACACGGCGACACTGGTTACGTGTTCGCCGAGCCAAGAAACTGAGGTGTAGTGCCGATGCGGCCGCTGCATGCCGAGCAGCCGAGCCGTGCGGCGTTGCTCTCCGTCTGCGGCCACGGTGTACTACTCGCGTTACTGATGCTCGTCGGCACGGGCGATCGCCCCATCTCCAACGAAGGAAGCTTCATCAACGCGGTCATCGTGCCGAACGCGGCCGAGGTACCCACTGCGTCGCTCTCCGACGCCGCCATCGCGCCCGAGACCGAGACAACGCGTGCGCCTGCACCGGCGGTCCCGCAGACGCCGCCGCCACGCACGAGCGAGCAACGCGTCGTTAGCGCAGCGGCCCCGACCGTCGAGCCGGACGAGCCTGCACCGCCGAGTGCACCGACCGAGCCCGCGCCCGCCACCGTCGTCGAAGTCGTGGCCGACTCGACCGAGCCGGCACAAGGTGCGGAGGAGGCCTTGGCACACGCCGAGGCTGCGGACACCGCGCTTGCCGCTGCCCCGCCCTCGGGCGCGCGCCGCACAGTGGGGCCCACGGAGCAAGACGC
>DATFFV010000181.1:0-2533 GCA_035249885.1 Gammaproteobacteria bacterium
GATCGCCGCCGATCTTGAAGCGCTCGCCATATGTCAGCGTGTACGCCGTCTGCTGGCTCAGCGCGTCGATGCGCAGCGACCATTGGTCGCGGAAGCGCGCGAGCCGCGTGAACGTCATGCGGCTCAGCGTGAAGTCTGCGCGGCGCGGATCGGTCGTAAGATCGAGAGCCGCGAGGCCGCTACCGAACGCATCGAGCCCCTGGACGATCTCGACGCTCGCGGCGTATTGCGTCGTGATGTCCTGACGCCAGCTCCAGCGCGCACCCACGGTCAGCATGCGCAAGCGCTCGTCGCGCAGCGGGGCGCCGGCGCGTAGGATCTCGAGATCGTCGAGATCGAGCCCGGCCGTCAACGACAGGTTCGCGCGCTCGAAACGCGGCAGAAGTCGCGCGAACGTCATCGAAGCACGGTCGTGCAGATAAAGGTCGTCGCGATCGGCTTCGGGCTCGTGCGGATTGGAGCGCGCCCGAAAGCCGACGAACGACATCCGCCCGCCGGCCGTGCCGACGCCGACGTTCGCGAGCAACCCCAAGCCGTGGTACTCGTCGGAGTCGGTGGTCACCTGGAACAAGGCGCCCAAGTTCGTCTCCCCGTCGAGCAAGCCGTTGACCATGACTTGGCCAAGCACGAAGTACGGCCCGGCCTCGTGGGTGCCGCGGTTGCTGATGCGCGCCGTGCCCGTCGTGCGCTCGAAGGCCGTGTCTAGATCCAGCCTGTAGAGATGAGTCCTGCCGGCATCGCGTGCCGTGGTGGCGTTGAGCGTGAGGCCCGGCAGCGCGCGCATCGTTCGCAACGCCGTGTCCAGCCTGGCCTGACGGATGGGAACATCGCTGCGCAGCTCCGACCCCAGCGACTCGAGGCGAGCGCGGTACGGGCCGGGATCGCCGCCGACGCGAACCTCCGTGATGCGCGGCTCGCTCACGTCGACACGGAGCACGCCCACCGCGAGCAGCGCGTCGTCGAGCTCGAGCTGCGGCCGCGAATAGCCGTCGATTTCGTATTTCGCGAGCAGTGCCATTGCGATCGCACGCGCGCGATCGGTCGTCGCGGGTTTGCCGAGGTGCTCGCCGTACACGGCAAACAGCGCCGGCGCGTCATAGACCGTGGAACCGCGGATCACGACGGAGGCGAGGTTCGGCTGCGCGCTGAGCGCGACGGTCGAGATTAATTCAAACGCGAGGCAGATTATGCCAACTCGAATCGGTCTTGCTCGGCGAAGCGGTCGGGGGCCGCCGCAATGCCCACTTTGGCCGCATCGCGCTACGTGCCGAGTCATTTGGCTCGCGAGTAGAAACGACAGAGCTGCGGATTATGAACAATGTCGCTCGACGTTGCCGTGAGCGCGGTCACAGCATAGGCAAGTTCGGATCACCTATTCTGTCGCCCGTAGACGACATGGAGTGTCGCTCATGCGCAAGCCGACAATAACAGGCGCAATCCAGGCCATCCTTTCAATTCTCGCGCTCGTCGCTGCCGGCGCTCACGGCGCTGACGGCGCGACGCCCGGCGCCGACGATTCGCGTATCGCGGTGACCGATGTCGCGGGCCGCGTCGATGTGACGATGGCCGGTCAGCCAGTCGCCGTGCGCCGGGACTCGACCGTGCTGCTGCCGGCGCGCATCGTGACGGGCCACGACGGTATGCTCGGCATGACGCAAGCGGGCACGAACATCACGGTGTCGAACGACAGCGACGTGGAGATCCCCGCGGAAGCCGTCGACGGCAATCTCGTCGCGCGACTCGTGCAGCACCAGGGCAACGTGTTCTACGACGTGGCGCCCCGCGACCTGGGCAAGCTGCGCGTCGAGACGCCGTTCCTCGTTGCCGTGATCAAAGGCACGCAATTCAACGTCGCCGTGCAGTCGGACAGCACGACGATCTCGTTGTTCGAAGGTCAGCTCGAAATTCTGACGCCGGACGGCAGCGAGGTCTTGCAGCTCGACGCGGGCGAGATCGCGATCCGCTCGTTGACCGACGACGTGATTCGCATCGTCGGCATGGACGACGAGCTCGTCGCTGTGCCTCCTCCCGCCACTACAGCGCCCTTGGCCAACGCGGCCGACGCCCGCACGGCGCCCGACGCGGCTACGGCGCCGCGTGTTCGACTTGTTAACCGGGTTGCCGTCGGCGCGGAGGATGTGAAGCCCAAGGCCACGCTGCTTACGGAGCTCGGTAACGTGGGTCTAGGCGCACGCGCCGATGCAGGCGTCGTGGCCGGCGTCGACCTCGAGGCTGGCAAGGGGGGTCTTGCCCTCGGCCACGCGCGCGACCCGGGGGCCACGCGTGTAGACGTCGCGGCCGGCGCAACGGTCGATCTCGGTGTCGCAGACGTGGACGTCGGCGGCGGCGCTGTCGACGTCGGGATCGACACGGGTGCCGACCTCAGTAGCGCCTCTCTCGACATTGGGCTCGACACGGGCGTCGATCTCGGTGGCGCGCTCGATCTCGGCGGTGCGCTCGATCTCGAGGTCGATCTCGACCTCGCAGCGCCCGGCGAAACCGGCACTGAGACGCCGCCGCCGCAGGCGCCGCG
>DATFFV010000182.1:0-2247 GCA_035249885.1 Gammaproteobacteria bacterium
GCCTCGGCGAGGAACCTGCCGTCGGCGTAGCGCGTGCCCTCGGATACGACGACGACGCAGTATTCGTATTTCGCCACGGAGTCCTTGACGCGCGCGAGGAACGCGGCTTCGTCGAACGGAATCTCGGGGAACAGAATCACGTGCGGCGGCTCGCCGGGCCCCTCGCCCGCGAGCCCGCCGGCCGCGGCGATCCAACCCGCGTGCCGGCCCATGACTTCGAGGATGAACACGCGCGTCGATGTGCGCGCCATCGAGGCCACGTCGAGCGCCGCCTCGCGCGTCGAGACAGCCACGTACTTGGCCACGGAGCCGAAGCCCGGGCACGTGTCGGTCACGGCCAAGTCGTTGTCGACGGTCTTCGGCACGCCGATGCAGACGATCGGATACTCAAGCTCTCGACCGAGCTGCGACACCTTGTGCGCCGTGTCCATCGAGTCGCCGCCGCCGTTGTAGAGGAAGTAGCCGATGTCGTGCGCCTTGAAGACCTCGATGAGGCGCTCGTACTCGGCGCGATTCTTGTCGAGGCCCTTGAGCTTGTAGCGCGCCGAGCCGAACGCGCCGCCCGGAGTGTACCTGAGGCCCGCGATCGTCCGCGCAGGCTCGGCCGTCGTGTCGATCATGTCCTCGGTGAGCGCGCCCAAAATGCCGTTGCGCCCCGCGTAGACGCGGCCGAGCTTCGTCTTGTGCTTGCGCGCGGTCTCGATGACGCCGCAGGCGCTCGCGTTGATGACGGCCGTAACTCCGCCCGACTGCGCGTAGAAGACGTTCTTTTTCACGCGACCTCCGAATCGTGCTCTTGCGACGAGCGGTGGAGAATAGCAAAGCGCGCGCGCGTTTGACGAAGGGGGAGCGCGTCGTTAGCGTAGCGACCCTGTTGCAGGTTTCGTCGGAGATCCATCATGCGCATCGTAATGCTCGGGGCACCGGGTTCGGGCAAGGGCACGCAGGCGCAGCGCATCCAAAAGGACCACGGTCTGCCGCAAATCTCGACGGGCGATCTGCTGCGCAAGGCCGTGGGCGACAAGACGCCGCTCGGCGTCAAGGCCAAGAAGGTCATGGATGCGGGCGAGCTCGTCTCCGACGACATCGTGCTCGGCATGATCAAGGAGCGTATCGCGCAGCCCGACGCGAAGCGCGGCTTCACCCTCGACGGCTTTCCGCGCAACATTAGCCAGGCCGACAGCTTGGGCGCGCTGCTCGCGGAGCTTACGCTCGAGCTCGACCGCGTCGTGCTCATGGACGTCGCCTTCGAGGTCCTCATGAAGCGGCTCACGGGCCGCCGCACCTGCTCGAAGACGGGCGCCGTGCTCAATATTTACTTCTCGCCGCCCGAGGAGCTCGAGGCCTGCCGCAAAGCCGGCGGCGAGCTCGTCCAGCGCGATGACGACAACGAGGCCACGATCCGCAACCGCCTCCAGGTCTACGACACTCAAACGGCGCCGCTCGTCGACTACTACACGAAGCGCGGCCTGCTGCGCACCGTTAGCGCCACGGGCGACGTCGACGCCGTTTACGCGCGCCTGCGATCCGCGCTCGGCCTCCAGTAAGAGCCGAGCTTTTTCGCGACATCTGGTCGCGGCAGCGAGCGCCGAGCGGGGCTTCCGAGACACGCCGGAAATCGCGTCCCTGCGGCTCGTCTGCGCACATCCCTGTGCGCAGACGGTCTCGGAAGCCCCGCTCGGCACTCACTGCCGCGACACCACCTACAACGCGATGAAGAGCGCACGCCCGTGCGATGGGCGTGAACGCCTGCGGAGTTGTGCACGTAGGCCCTCGCGAGACCGTCGGCGCACAGGGATGTGCGCCGACGAGCCCCAGGGACGGTCTTCCGGCGTGTCTCGCGAGGGCCTACGTGCGCGACTCCGCGGGCGACGATGAGGCCGACAACTCCGCGGGCAGAGCGTCAACGCCCGAAAGCACGGCGGCGAGCTCGCGTGCGCGCCAGCCGGTGCGCAGGTGCGGGGGAGGGTCGTTGAGGGCGACGCTGACGAGTTCGCGGCGCGTCGCGAGGATTTCGGGCTCGATGCCGAGAACGGCCGCGCGCTGGCGCACTTGCTCTTGGAGCGCTTTGACGGCGTGCTTGTCGGGCGCGGGCGCCGCGGCGTTCGCGCGCACCTCGGCTTGCAGCGCCGCGTCGTCGCGCGACGCGATCGCGGCGAGCACGGCGCCGGCGTTGCGCGCGATGAACTTGCCTTGCGCGAAGCGGCCTAGTGAGTCGGCGTCGCCGGGCAGCGCGGCCGCGATCGC
>DATFFV010000183.1:0-3946 GCA_035249885.1 Gammaproteobacteria bacterium
CGCCACGCCGACGATGGTCAGCCGCCGGCCGTCGACGAGCAGCGTGCGTCCGACGACGTCCGCGTCACCGGCGAAGGCGCTCTGCCAGTACGCGTAGCTCAACACCACGGATTCGGCTTGTCCGTCGACTTGATCGTCCTGGGGGCCCAACAACCGGCCGAGCGCCGGCTGAAGGCGGAGCACGGAGAAATAGCTTCCCGAAACCGCAACGGCTCTCCCGGGCCGTGCTTGCTCGCCGATGGTGAGGGCCACGTCGATGGTCTGGTGGGCGGCCAGTCCCACGAACGGCTCCTGCGCGCGCTCGAGATCGCGGAACATCGGGTAGCTGAAGACGTTGTCGTGTCCGCCGCTCTCGGTGTCTCGCGTCACCGCCGGCATCAGCACCGGATCCATCCGCCCGGCCGCCTTCGGTCCCGGATAGTTCAGGTTCACGAGCCGATCGGGCTCGGGCACCGGCAGCGGACGCAGCAGGATCGGCTCCGCCAGCGAAAAGATCGCGACGTTGGCGCCGATGCCGAGCGCGAGCGTCAACGCGATCACGGCCGTGAACGTCTTCTGCCGTTTCAGCGTTCGCAGCGCATGGCCGAGATCCGTGAGCGTGTGCTCGATCGCGGCCCACGAGAGAGTGGCGCGCACGCTGTCCTTGGTTTGCTCGACACCGCCGAGCTCGATGCGCGCGGCGCGCCGCGCTTCCGTCTCGGTCATGCCGGCGTGCATCTTCTCGGCGGCCGATCGCTCGATGTAGTCCGCAAGATCGCTATCGAGCGCGCGCTCGATCTCGTCGCGCCGGAACAGCCAGCGCACGAGCGCACGAATGCGGTACAGGATCGTCACGCGCCTTCCAGCACGCTGGTGATCGCCGCGGTCACGCGCTCCCAGCGTTGTTCCTCCCGCTCGAGCTGCGTGCGCCCGCTCGCGGTGAGGGTGTAATAGCGCGCCTGGCGATTGTTGTCGCTAAGCCGTTCCTCGCAGCGCAACTTGCCGTCGCGCTCGAGCGCGTACAGCGCGGGGAACAGCGAGCCGGGATTGATCTCGAACGTCCCGCGCGTCAGCGACTTCAACCGCTGCGCGATGCCGTAGCCGTGCAGCGGCTCGCGCCGGACGATGGTCAGAATCAGCAGCTCGAGCGTGCCCTGCGGGATGTTGAGTTTCCCGTCGACGCTTCCTTTAGGGTCCCTAGCCATGGCGGCGAGTATGCCGAGCTTGCTTTAGGTTGTCTATATGACGGCGAGAATCTGACGAAATACCCTGGAAGCCGTTGTTGCCGCCTTCACCGCTTTGCTAGCAGAGTGCTAGCATGAACGACACCATGGCAACACTGACGATCAGGAACGTACCGGCACGCGTGGTGCGCAGTCTCAAGGCGCTCGCAAAGCGGCGGAATACGTCGATGGAGCAGGAGATTCGCGAGCTGCTCGAGGAGCACGTCATGGAACGCGCGTCCGTGCTCAAGCAAATCGAGGCCTCGTGGGCACGTCAGTCGCGGCGGCCAAGTGCTGAAGAGATCGACAGCTGGATCAACGCCGGCCGGGAATGAGAGCCGTCGTCGACACCAACGTCGTCGCCTACTATCTGCTCGGCAATCCGCAGTTCGGAGCGGAGGCTCGCGAGTTCTGGCAGAGCTTGCGTGAGCCGTTGGCTCCGGCGATGTGGGAGGCGGAGCTCGCCAACGTCGTGTGGATGTCGGTGCGCCTCGGTGTGCTACCGAGCGTCGAGGGAACGGCGAAGCTCCACCTGGCTCGACACCTCGGTATTCATACCGTGGCGACACGCGCACTGTGGCACGGCGCATTGTTGCGCTCGGTCGAGACGGGTGTTGCCGTCTACGACACGCTGTTCGTCGAGCTAGCGGAACGCGAGCAGGCGCCGCTCGTCACCTTCGACCGGCGTTTGCTCGAGCGGTGGCCCGCGCTTGCGTGCCGACCGGCCCACCTAACGGCACGCTAGACCACGCGCCGCCGAGTGAGCGACCCGCACGTGGTATACCCCTCGGCGGAATGACAAGGCCGTTGTCATTTCGGTGAAATTGACAACCGGCTTGTCAATCGCAGCGAAGGGGTATCCACACACGCGGACGGGCCCGGGCGCACGCTCCAAGGCGATTACTTCGCGGTTCGAACAGCTCGACGGCGTTTCCGTCCGGATCCTTTCGTCATGCCGCCGCTTGAAAGTCGCCAAGCTGCGCGTCCAACGCCCGCTTGAACGCCGGCCGCGCCGTGCACCGCTCGATGTACGCCGCGAGACGCTCGTCGCTCGTGACGATGTCCGTGTGCTTCAAGATGCGCAGCACGGTGGTCATCATGAGATCGCCGGCCGTGAAGCGGTCGCCGTCGAGGTACGGCTTGGCGCCGAGCGACTTCGAGAGCGCCGACAGGCGACGCCGCACGAATTCGACGGCACCGGGGCGGCGCAGCTTGGCCCACTCCTGGTCCGCGTAGAAGAGATCGATCAATGCGACGTTCATGACGAAGGGCTCGATGGAGTTCAGCGCCGCGATCAGCCATTGCGTCGCGCGCGCGCGGGCCGCCGGGTCCTTGGGCAGGAGCGTTTCGCTGCGCTCGCCCACGTAGAGGACGATGGCGCCGGTCTCGAATAGGACGAAGCCGTCCTCCTCGAGGATCGGCACCTGCCCGAAGGGCTGCAGGGCTCGGTACTCCGGCTTGTCTTGATCGCCTTGCGCGAGCAGGCGCGTCCGAT
Organism: Gammaproteobacteria bacterium; assembly: GCA_035249885.1. Classification (GTDB taxonomy): domain Bacteria; phylum Pseudomonadota; class Gammaproteobacteria; order Steroidobacterales; family Rariloculaceae; genus FEN-1219. The sequence continues at coordinate 2,698 of DATFFV010000183.1, forward strand.
AACGCAACCCCGCTTCCTCGAGGGCCCAGCGCGCGCGCAGATCGCGCACTTGGCCTTCCGCGAAACCCGGAACCCATTTGAACGCCGAGATCGTGATCATGACGTGTACTCCTTTACGTTGGCGATTTGCGCGGCGTACGCCGCGAGCTTGACGAACGCCGAGGTCCAGCCGCCCACGTGGCTGTCGCGGCGCTCGGCGTTGCGGAAGGGTTTTTGATGGAACGTTTGAGTCGTCTTGCCGTGGCGCTCTTCGAGCGTGATCGTCACGACCGTCTCGACGCCGCCGGACGGCCCGCTGTCCCAAGCGAACGTGAACACGAGGCGCCTGTCGCGGACGATCTCGCGATAAACGCCGCCGAACCAGCTTTCGCCGTACTCCTCCGACTCGATCATCGCGCGGTAGGCGCCGCCCACGCGAAAGTCCATCTCGACGTCGGGACACGTGAACCCCTCGGGGCCCATCCAGTGCTTCATGTGCTCGGCATCGGACCACAGCGCGAACACGGTCGATGCCGGAGCGTCGAACGTGCGCGTGATCAGGAGCTCGTCATCGGCGAGTCTTGCGGCCATCGTGCTTCCCCTTCTTCTTGAGCTCCGCGATGTACGCCTCCATCCTGTCGAAGCTGCCCGACCAGAAGCGCCGATAGGGCTCGAGCCAGTCGTCGAGGCTCTTGAGTCCTTGCGTTTGCAGCGTGCACGGGCGCCATTGCGCCTCGCGCCCGCGCGCGATGAGCCCCGCCGACTCGAGCACCTTGAGATGCCGTGAGACCGCCGGCAGGCTGATCGCGAAGGGCTCGGCGAGCTCGTTGACGGTCGCTTCGCCCGTCGCGAGGCGGGCCAGGATCGCTCGGCGCGTCGGATCGGCGAGCGCGGAGAGCGTGAGGGACAGGGGATCGCGTGACATCAGTTAACCTGTTCAGCAATTAACAGATGTGTTAAATACTAGCGACGACGGTCGGCTCCTGTCAACCGTCGAACGGTGGCACGAACAGAAACGGAAGCATCTCTGGGCAAAACGGAGGTAATACCCATGAAAACATTTCTGGCGATCTACATCGGCACGCAGGACGCCCTCGGGCGCTCGCGGTGGAACGCGCTGGACGAGGCAACACGCAAGGAACGGCAAGCGGCGGGCTTCAAGGCGTGGATGGACTGGGGGACGGCGAACGCGGCCGCCATCGTCGATCAAGGCGGCCCCCTCGGGAAGACGAAACGTGCGTCGCCGGACGGCATCGCAGACATCAAGAAC
>DATFFV010000184.1:0-4370 GCA_035249885.1 Gammaproteobacteria bacterium
CATTCGTGACATCACAGTCAATCAAAGGTACGCACTCGCGGACCGCAAGATCATCGTGCTCGGCGCGGGCGGCGCGGCGCGCGGCATCGTGGGCCCATTGCTCGCCGAGCGGCCGGCGGAGCTCGTCATCGCGAACCGCTCGCAGGAGCGCGCCGATCAGGTCGTGGCGCAATTCGGCGGCGGCGACACCCTGCGCGCATGCGCGTTCGCGGAGCTCGACAAGCTCACGCCGTTCGACTTGCTCGTCAATGCCACGTCCGCGGGGCTCAAGGGCGAGACGCCGCCGTTCCCACCGTCGCTCGTCGACGCGAAGAGCTTCTGCTACGACTTGGTTTACTCGCAGACCGACACCCCGTTCGTCACGTGGGCCAAGAGCCACGGCGCGCGCCGCGCCGTGCAAGGCTGGGGCATGCTCGTCGAGCAGGCGGCCGAGTCGTTCTTCATCTGGCGCGGCGTCCGCCCCGACACGAAGCCGCTGCTCAAGCAGCTCGTGCGTTGATGCGCGTCTCGCGCAGCGGAACCTAGGCGCGCGCCGGTATGATGGGCTGATGGAGAAGGGGCTCGACTACGCCGCCGCGGGCGTCGACTACGGGACGCTCGACGCCTCGAAAATCCTCGCCCAACGCGCCGCGCGCGCGACGGCCGCGAACCTCGCGGCGCACGGTGCCGCCGAGATCGAGGCGTCTCGCGGCGAATCCGCTTACCTCGTCGACGTCGGCGGGCTGCTCGTCGCCTCGATCACGGAGTGCCTCGGCACGAAAGCGCTCGTCGCGGATGCCGTGCGTACGTACACGGGCCGCAGCCACTACGACACGATCGCGCAAGACACGATCGCGATGGCCGTCAACGACCTCATCACGGTCGGCGCCACGCCGCTCTCGGTGCACGCCTACTGGTCGGCCGGCAGCAGCGAGTGGTTCGCCGACCGAGAACGCATGGCGGATCTCGTGTGCGGCTGGCAGCGCGCATGCGACGTCTGCGGCGTGTCGTGGGGCGGCGGCGAGACGCCCGCGCTCGCCGGCGTCGTCGAGGCGAGCCGCATCGATCTCGCGGCGTCGTGCGTCGGCATCGTGAAAACACGCGACCGGCTCATGCTCGGCGAGCGGCTCGCGGCAGGCGACGCGATCGTGTTGCTCGCGTCGAGCGGGATTCACGCGAACGGCATCAGTCTCGCGCGCAAGCTCGCGGAATGCCTGTCGCAAGGCTATCGCACACCCATCGCCGACGGCCGCAGCTTCGGCGAGGCGCTGCTCGAACCGACGGTGCTTTACGCGCCCGTTATCGAGAGACTGTTCGCAGCCGGCGTGCGGCCCCACTACGCCGTCAACGTCACGGGCCACGGGTGGCGCAAGCTCATGCGGCATCCGAGCGACTTGCGCTACGTCGTGCGCGAGTTGCCGCCCGTGCCGCCCGTGCTCGAGCTCCTGCAAAAAGAAGGCGGCATGAGCGCGCGCGACGCCTACGGCAGCCTCAACATGGGCGCTGGCTTCGCGCTATTCGTCGCCGCGGCCGACGTGCCCGCCACGTTACGCGTCGCGACCGCCGCCGGCGTGCGCGCCTCGCACGCGGGCGAGGTTCGTGCCGGAACGAAGAGCCTCGTCATCGAGCCGCTCGGCCTCGAGTACGGCGCACACGATCTCCACCTGCGCGCCTAGCGCGCTCCTTTCCCATGGCCGGCCCCGGCCCGAAGCTTGACAGCCCCGTCGTGATATCCTAGTGTACTACGTCAATATGACACTAGTAGATAAGCGATATGCTTGAAATATCTGGCCTTTCCTTCGGTTACGACCGCCGTCCGCTGTTCGCGGACCTCGGATTGACGCTCGAGCGCGGCACGATCTCGGGCCTGCTCGGCGTCAACGGCGCCGGCAAATCCACGCTGCTCAAGCTCATGACCGGGCTGCTCTTCGCCAAGTCGGGCACGGTCCGGGCGCTCGGCCGGGACCCCGCGGCGCGCGAGCCCCACTTCCTCGCCGACGTCTTCATGCTGCCCGAGGACATCCACGTGCCCAACATGAGCGTGCAGGCCTACGTGCGTGCGCGCGCGCCGTTCTATGCGAAGTTCGACGCCGCTTCGTTCGCGCGCTACCTGCGCGAGTTCGAGCTGAAAGACGACACGCGGCTCCCGACGCTGTCGTACGGCCAGCAGAAAAAATTTCTGCTCGCATTCGGCCTGGCAACCCAAGCGCGGCTCGTGCTGCTCGACGAGCCGACGAACGGCCTCGACATTCCGTCGAAGAGCCTGTTCCGGCGCGTGATCGCCGAAGCGCTCACCGACGAGCGCACCTTCGTGATCTCGACGCACCAGGTCCGCGACTTGGGCACACTCATGGATCCGCTCGTGCTGCTCCATCAAGGGCGCGTGCTGCTCAACCGCACGCTCGCCGAGATCGGCTCGCGCGTTCGCATGACGCACAGCGTTTCGCCGCCGGCCGCCGGTGCCGCGGGCCTCGTGTTCAGCGAGCCCGCCGTCGGCGGCTTCTGGTCCGTGTGGCAGGACTCGAGTGCCAGCGAAGGACCGCTCGATCTCGAGGTGCTGTTCAACGCGCTCGTCACGAGGCCCGATCTCGCGACTTCCTTGTTCGCGCCGGCAGGAGGTGTGTCGTGAATGACCAACTCTCTCTGCGTCGCCTCGGATTGTTGCTGCGCAACGACCTGCTGCACGACCAGCGCGCGTACCTCATCGTCTCCGCCATCATCGCGGTGCTCGCGCTGTTCGGCCCCGCGGGCGCCGTCTACTTCGACTACACGGGCGCGGGCTTCTATCGCACCGTGTTCCTCATCGCACTGTTCAGCTTCGGCACGATCACGACGAGCATGGCGTTCGCCGACCTGCACGGCCGTGCCACGAGCACGGCGTTCCTGCTGTTGCCGGCCACGGCGCTCGAGAAAACCGTCGCCCGGTTGCTCATGAGCACCGCGGTGCTGATCGGCTATCTGCTGTTCTTCACGACCGTGCTGTCTCTGCTCGTCGAAGTGCTCAAGCTCGTTGCATTTGGCGGCGACAACGTGTTGTTTTCGCCGTTCGATCCGGTCGTCTGGTCCGTGCTGCCGCATTACCTCGTCGTGCAGGCGTTGTTCTTCTTGGGCGCCGCCTGGTTCCGCAGGCTCAATTACATCAAGACGTTGCTGGCCCTCGTCGTCATCGTCGCCGGCCTCACGGCGTTCGGAGTCGGCGTCACGTGGAGCGTTGCCGAGGGCGTGCGGTTCGAAGGCGACTACTTCTTCGACTTCGACTGGGTCGTCGAAGCTCTCTACTACACGTACATCGTGCTGCTACCGGTGTTCTGTTGGTTCGTCGCCTGGCTGCGAGTCAAAGAGACTCAGGTGCGCCATGGAGTTTAGTCAGCCCAAGGGTATCTTCCAGCAGATCGCCGACCAGATGCGCGATCGCATCCTCGACGGCGAGTGGAGCGAGGGTGAGCGCATTCCGTCGATTCGCGATCTCGCCGTGAGCGTCGGCGTCAATCCGAATACCGTGACCAGAAGCTACCAGGCGCTGCTCGATCGCCAGATCATCGAGAACCAGCGCGGGCTCGGCTACTTCGTCGCGGCCGAGGCCAGGAAGCGCATCGTCGACGAGCTCAAGGCCGAGTTCGTGCGCAACGAGCTGCCGCGCGTCTTTCGCACGATGCGCGTGCTCGGCATGGGCCTCGAGGACTTAGGGCCCCACTTCGCGCGCCTGAACGGAGAGAACGCGTCATGAGCTTGAGTCAACGCGCCCTGCTCGCGGGCATCGGCTTCGTCGCCTTCCTCATGATCGTCGGCGCCGTTTGGTCGCGTCTCACGGTGACGGCCGGGCCGCAGATCTCCGGCGAGCGCAGCACGCTCACGCCCGCGCTCGCAGATTTCGCGGGCGTCGAGGCGAGCGGCCGCTGGGACTTGACGGTCGCGCGCGGCGACACGTGGCGAGTGGAGCTCGATGTTCCCCTCGAGCTCGTCGACCGCATCGAAGCGCGCGTCGAGGACGGCCGGTTGGTGCTGGGCTTCGAAGGTTGGCTGGGCGGCTGCGGCGACACCGACCGCTGTCGCATGAACGCCGGCATCACGTTGCCGGAGCTCCGCGAGGTCCACCTGTCGGGCGCTACCACGGTCGACTTTTCGGGCTTCGACGGTGAGCGGCTCACGATCGAGACGTCCGGCGCCTCCGAGATCGACGGCAGCGCGAGCCGCTACGACGAGCTCGACCTCACCACGAGCGGCGCTGGCGACGTCGATCTCGACGACGTCACCGTGACGAACGCCGAGGTGTCCGTGAGCGGCGCGGGCAGCATCGCACTGCGCATGGCCGGCGGCAGGCTCACGGGCGGGTTGTCGGGCGCGGCGAGCCTCCGGTACGCCGGCACCGTGAGCGAGGAAAGCGTCTCGAC
>DATFFV010000185.1:0-5327 GCA_035249885.1 Gammaproteobacteria bacterium
GTGGTGCCGGTGCCGGCCTCGCTGCCGGCTGGGATCGCGCCTCGGGCGCCGGCACGGGCGCAGGCAAAGGTGAGGGACCGCGCAGCGATACGCAGCCGCCGAGGAGCGCCGCAATTCCCGTCAAGATCACCCGTCTTTGCATGGCTCCGTTCCGTTGCCACGAACGCTCCCCGGCCGAGCTCGGCATGCTGGCACAGGATGACCCCGTCGGACCGTGACGCTGCGCCCCAAAAGCGCACTGCGGGATTGTGTGAAATCGCGAGGCCGGCGGCGGCCCTACTTCTTGAGGCGCCAGCCGGTCGTCAGCATCCACCAAGTCGTGGCGAGGCAGACGAGGAAGAACGCGAACGTCAGCCCTAAGCTGATTCCGACCTCGACGTCGGCGATCTCATAGAAGCTCCAACGGAAGCCGCTCACGAGGTAGACGACGGGATTGAACAGCGTGACCGTCTGCCACGTCGACGGCAGCATGCTGATCGAATAGAAGCTGCCACCCAAGAACGTCAGCGGCGTGACCACGAGCAGCGGCACGACCTGGAGCTTCTCGAAGCTGTCCGCCCAGAGGCCGATGATGAAGCCGAACAGGCTGAACGTGGCCGCCGTGAGCACGAGGAAGCCGAGCATCCAGAGCGGATGCTTGATCTCGATCGGCACGAATAGAGCCGCCGTCGCGAGGATGATCAGACCTAAGATCACCGACTTCGTCGCCGCGGCGCCGACGTAGCCCAGGATGACCTCGGCCGCCGTTACGGGCGCCGACAGCACCTCGTAGATCGTGCCCGTGAACCGCGGGAAATAGATTCCGAACGACGAGTTGCCGATGCTCTCGGTGAGTAGCGACAGCATGATGAGCCCGGGCACGATGAACGCGCCGTAGCTCGTGCCGTCGATTTCCTGGATGCGCGAGCCGATCGCCGAGCCGAACACGACGAAGTAAAGCGACGTCGAGAGCACGGGCGCGACGATGCTTTGCACGACGGTGCGGAACATGCGCGCCATCTCGAAGTGATAGATGGCATGGACCGCGTGCCAATTCATACCGATCTCCGAACGAGGCTCACGAAGATCTCCTCGAGCGAGCTCTGCGTCGTGGAAAGATCCTTGAAGCCGATGCCGGCCTCGCCGAGGGCCGCGAGCAGCGCCGTGATGCCAGTCCGCTCGCTGCGCGTGTCGTACGTGTAGACGAGCTCGAGCCCGCCGGCGTGCAGCTCGAGCGGCCACTGCGCGAGCGAGGCCGGCAGGACAGAGAGTTGGGAATGCAGCTGCAGCGTCATCTGCTTCTTGCCGAGCTTGCGCATGAGCTCGGTCTTGCCCTCGACGAGAATGATCTCGCCGCGATTGATGACGCCGATACGGTCGGCCATCTCCTCGGCTTCCTCGATGTAGTGCGTCGTGAGAATGATCGTGACGCCCGAATCGCGTAGCTCGCGGACGACGTTCCACATGTCCTGCCGCAGCTCGACGTCGACGCCCGCCGTGGGCTCGTCGAGGAACAGCACTTGCGGCTCGTGGGCGAGCGCCTTCGCGATCATGACGCGGCGCTTCATGCCGCCCGAAAGCGTCATGATCCTGCTGTCCTTGCGGTCCCAGAGCGACAACGACCGGAGCACGCGCTCGCAGTACGCGGGGTTGCGCGGCTTGCCGAACAGCCCGCGGCTGAATACCGTCGTGGCCCAGACGGTCTCGAACGCGTCGGTCGACAGCTCCTGCGGCACGAGGCCGATGAGGTCGCGCGCGGCACGCGCGTCGCGGCGGATGTCGTGGCCGCCGACGGCGATGGTGCCGCCGCTCGCATTGACGATGCCGCAGACGATATTGATGAGCGTGGTCTTGCCCGCGCCGTTCGGGCCCAGCAAGCCGAAGATCTCGCCTTTCTGGATATCGAGGTTGGTGCGCTTCAACGCCTCGAAGCCCGACGCGTAGGTCTTCGTCAAGTCCCTGATCGAAATGATCGACTGCATGCTGCTCGCCGGATGGGAGCGCCCATCATATGGATCGTGCACGCCGTGACAAGCGCCAAACGGCAGGGCGATCAGCAGTCTTGTCGAAGCGCGCGCAACGGGCGCACGCTAGCCGGCGATGCAGGACATGCTGCCGACAGTGTTGGTCCCGGGGCTGCTGTGCTCACCGCGCCTCTATGCCGAGCAGATTCCGGCGTTGTGGCGCTTCGGGCCCGTCGTCGTCGCCGCTCACACGCACGACGACAGCATGCGCGGTATCGCGCGGCGCCTGCTAGCGCACGCGCCGCCGCGGTTTGCGCTCGTCGGCCTGTCGATGGGCGGCTACGTCGCGTTCGAGGTGCAGCGCCAGGCGCCCGACCGCGTAGCGAAGCTCGCGCTGCTCGACACGAGCGCGCGCCCCGACTTGCCCGAGCAGAGCGAGCAGCGGCGGCGCCAGATCGAGCTTGCACAAGGCGGCCGTTTCGGCCAGATCGCGGGGATGCTGTTTCCGCGGCTCGTCGCCGCGTCTCGCCGCGGCGACCAGTTGCTCGAGGCGGTCGTGCAAGCGATGGCCGAGGAGACGGGCGTCGAAGCGTTCGTGCGGCAGCAGACCGCGATCATGCAGCGCGCCGACTCGCGCCCGGGGCTCGCCGCCATCCGCTGTCCGACGCTCGTCGTCGTGGGCGCCGAGGACGTGCTGACGCCCCCGGATCGTGCGGCCGAGATCGCCGCCGGCATCCCCCACGCGCGTCAAGTCGTCGTGCCGGACTGCGGTCACCTGTCCACGCTTGAGCAGCCGCAGGCGATCAATCGCGCTCTAACCGAGCTCCTCGAGCGCGTGGAGCCTGGCGATGGATAACCCGTACGCAGCGCCGACGACACCCGTCAAGGATCCGCCGCCGCCGCCGCGGTCGCCGATCCTGGCCGTGCTCGCGGGGGTTGCCGTGGACATCGGTGGAACGGTGGTAGCGAGTATCGTGATCGGCATCGTCTATGCCATGTCGCTCGCGAGCCAGGGCAGGAGCCTGGAGCAGGTCGAGCAGGCACTAACGGAAGCCGATCCCATGTCCGCGTACTACGTCGTCACTATGGCCGTCGGGTTCGGATTCTCCGTGCTCGGCGGCTACGTCTGCTCGCGCGTCGCCCGTCGTGAGGAGCGCCGCTACGCCGCGATAGCGGCGCTGCTCGTCGTTGCGATCGGGCTCGGAATGGGAGGCGGCTCTTTCAGCCTTTGGGCCAACATCGGCATGGCGCTGCTCTCGTTCGCGAGCGTCATGCTCGGCGGCGAGCTCGGCCGCCGCCGCAACCTCGCGCAGGCGCGTCGGGCGTCGGCCGCTACCGCGGCGTGAGGCGAATCAGCGAGTCGCCACCGAACACGTAGAGCGCGCCCTCGGGCCCTTGGCGCACCTCGCGCACGCGCAGCTCGAGATCTTCGAGGAGCTTCTCCTCGGCGACGACGCGCTCGCCGTCGAGCACGAGCCGCACGAGGTGCCGGCCCGCCATCGCGCCGACGAACAAGTTCCCGCGCCAGTCGGGGAACAGATCGCCCGTGTAGAACGCCATGCCCGACGGCGCGATCGACGGCACCCAGAAATAGATCGGCTGCTCGACGCCTGGCATCGCCGTCGCGCCCGTGCCGATGGCCACGTTCTTGCGCCCATCGGCTTGGCGCGCATCGTACTGGACGCCGTACGACACCTCGGGCCAGCCGTAGTCGCGGCCGGCGCGTACGATGTTGATCTCGTCGCCGCCCTGCGGGCCGTGATCCACGAGCCAGAGCTCGCCCGTGGTGGGATGGAGCGCAGCCCCTTCTGGATCCTTGAATCCGTGCGCGAACGTCTCGCGCGCCACGGTCGCGCGGCCGAGCCACGGGTTGTCGGCCGGGATCGTGCCGTCGGGGTTGATGCGAATGACGCGGCCCGTGAAATTGCGGCGCACGTCGGGCTCGTGCGGCGTCGTGTGCTCCGTGCCGTCGAGGTCGGAGTCGTAGAAGCGGAACGCGTCGGCGCCCGTCACGAACATCGAGCCGTCGCGCGCGAACACGATGCGCCGCTCGACTTTGCCCTCGATGAGCGTCGCGACGCCGAGCAGCTGCCGGTTGTCGAGGCTGAGCTTACCGCGCGCGACGCGCTCGGCGCCGAGATCGAGCAGGCGGCGCTGCGCTAACGTCTTGTCCCAGACCTCGTTGTAGTAGTGCTCGATGGGCCACTCGCGCGCCGCCTCGCCTTTGGGCGGCGCGAAATACGTGAAGTAGACGTAGCGGTTCGTCGTGAAGTTCGGATCGAGCACGATGTCGTGGAAACTTTGCGCCGCGACGACCTTGACGGGCGGCACGCCCGAGATGGGCTCGGAGACGACGCCCTGCGGCGATACCGTGCGCAGCGTGCCGCGCCGCTCCGAGACGAGGAAGTTGCCGTCGGGCAGGAACGCGAGCGCCCACGGCCCCGTGAGCTTGTCCGTGATGACCTCGACGCGGTAGCGCGACTCGCGCGCCGGCGGCGGGGCCTTGGTCTGGCCCGCGAAGGCCGGAGTCGGCTCGTGTGTCTGTGCGGCCGCGAGCGAAGTGGCGAGTAGCAGACTAGCCGCGAAGCAGCTCCGAAGCATGGCCGTCTCCCGTTGTCGTTTCGCCTTAGACTAGCACCGGCCCTTAGGGTCACGACACAAGAAATGCAGGTTCACCTCGTCGACGGCACCTTCGAGCTCTTTCGCGCGTTCTACGGCAACCCATCGCGTCGCGACGCGCACGGCGACGAGGTCAACGCCGCGCACGGGCTCGTGCGCTCGCTGCTCGCGTTGCTCGGCGAGCGCGACGTCACGCACGTGGCCGTCGCGTTCGATCACGTCATCGAGTCGTTTCGCAACGAGCTCTATCCGGGCTACAAGACGGGCGAGGGCATCGACCCTAAGCTCCACTCGCAGTTCGGGCTTGCCGAGGACGCGTGCCGCGCGCTCGGCGTCGTCGTCTGGCCCATGGTCGAGTTCGAATGCGACGACGCGCTCGCGACGGGTGCGGCGCGGTTCGCCAGCGCGAGCGGCGTCGAGCGTGTCGTGATCTGCTCGCCGGACAAGGATCTCGCGCAGTGCGTCGTGGGCTCGCGCGTCGTGTGCCTCGATCGGTTGCGGCGCAGGACCCTAGACGAGCAAGGCGTCGTCGCGAAATTCGGCGTTCGGCCGGCGTCGATGCCCGACTGGCTCGCGCTCGTCGGCGACAGCGCCGACGGTTATCCCGGCATTCCGCGCTGGGGCGAGAAGTCAGCCGGGGCCGTGCTCGCGCATTACGAGCGCCTCGAGGCCATTCCGGCGAGCCATGCCGACTGGCAGGTCGAAGTGCGAGGGGCCGCGGCGCTCGCGGCGAACTTGGCTGCGCAACGCGACGATGCGTTGCTG
>DATFFV010000186.1:0-3264 GCA_035249885.1 Gammaproteobacteria bacterium
TGTCGGGTGGCGCGCCCGGGCGGCGATGGCTCAACAAGTGCAGCGGATAGTCCTGCGCGACGCCGATCAACGTGAAGCCGAACGCGAGCGTGATGCCGTGGACCGAGCCGAATAGTGCGCTGACGACCGCAAGCCCAGCGACGGCTGCGCTCGCGAGGGGTAGGGCGCTCAAAATCAGCGCGCCGATGCGCCGATACGCGGCGAGCAGCAACACCAGCATGCCGATCGTAGCGAAGCGCGCCAGGTTTTCGGCCGCGCTGCGCGTTCGCGCTTCCATGAGCACCGAGAAACTGCCCACACCGCTCGCGGTCAACGTCATTTCGGGGGTGGAGCGCGTTGTCGCAAACGCGTCATCGAGCGTGGCGAGTGCCGCGCGCTGCCGAGATGGATCGAAGGCCGGCGCACGCGTCTCCGCGACGAGCAGCGCGCGCTCGCCCGCGGCGTCGAACCAAACGTCGAGCTCGCGCCTCGGCTCCTCCGCAGGCTCCCATCGCTCGAGCAGCGCGAGCGAAAGTAGTGTCGGGTCGCGCGCGATGAGCGGCTCGAGCGCGAAGCCGCCCGGTGACGCGAGGTCGCGCGCGCGGGCCTCGAGCGCAGTGCGCAAGCGATCGCGATCGAGCGCGCGCGTGTCGTCATCGACGGACAACAGGTATCGGTAGGGCAGCAGCTCCTCGGGCAGCGAGTCGAGGCTAGTGTCGCCGTTCGCGGCGAAGCGAAACTCGTCGCTCAAGCGCAGCGCTTCGACGAGCGCGCTCGACGAGGCAGCCAGCGCATCCCTAGGCGCCCCTTCGAGCGCGACGACGAGCAGGCGCGAAGCCGGGCCCTCGCCGATCGCCTCGAGCAGGATGCGCTGCTCGGGTGTGCGCGGCTCCGGCAGGAACAGACGCAAATCGGAGCCGACCTCGAGGCGGCGCTCCACGAACACTCCGAGTGTCGCAAGACCGCCGGCCCAAGCCGCGAGCAGCAATAGGGCCCCGGCGGTGCGCTTCATTCAGCGCCGCAGTGGGCGAGCAGCTCGGGAAGCGCGAGCGGTGCCGGCAGCGGCCGCGCCGCGGCGGCGCCGAGCAGCATGACGCTCGCGCCGCCTTGTTTGTCCCGGATCGCAAAGCAGTGGGTCTCGGCCGCCGTGCCGGCAACGAGGATGTCGCTCAGGCGTTGCTCGAGGCGATCGTCGGTCGGTGTGAGGTCGAGCCGCCAGCGCTCGTCGTCGCCGGCGGTCGTGACCGCGAAGTGCTCGCCGATGAACGAGGCGTCGCCGGCGAGCAGGCCGATCATGCCGGTCAGCAAGCCGCGCAACTCGGGCGCCCGGCGCAAAGCGAAGGTCCGCGGCTCTTCGCCTTCGCGCTCGACGCGCACCGTTTCGCCGCGAATCGCGCTCTGTTCGCGGTACGGAAACTCGACGCGGCGCGTCAAAGAGCTTTCGCCTTCATAGACGAGCGTGCCACCCACGACGAGCGGCTCGACGAGCAATGCCGAGAACCGCACCTCGACGAAGGCGACGCTCGCGGGCGGTGTTCGCTTGAGGCGCGCGATCAGGGCCTCGCTATCGGGGGCCGCGTGACTCGCGGCCGCGACCAGGAGGGCGGCGAACGACGCCGTGGCCGTGGCGAGCGCTCGCGGGGCTTTGTTGCTCATCGGCGCACAGTATATAGTCCCAGGCCGACCGCTATCTTCACGACCACCGGAGTGATTACGATGCGCGCACTGGCTCTCAGTCTCGGTCTCGGCGTTGCGGCATTCGGCACGCCCGCTTACGCGGCCGATCAGATCATCGATCTATCGGAAATCCCCGGCATATCGGCGGAAGCTCTGCATGAGCTCGCGGAGTACGCCCTCTCGCGTCGGCGTTACACGGTCTTGGAGAACACGCCGACGTTGCTCGTCGGCGAGCAGGACAACCTGCGCGTCGAGATCGTCATCGAGCCGCCACGCATGACGATCCGCTGGAAGGAAGGCTACGGTCACGACAGGGATCTGTGGCTGCGCAACCTCAAGACCGACGTGCTGTGGCGTCTCGCGGAGTGACGCCCTGTCGCTAACTCGGCTTGCGGCAGTGCAACAGCGTGTGGCCGCGGCCGATGTGGTCGCGCTCGGCGACGACCGTGAGCCCGGCCTCGTGCACGAGCCGCAGCAGGTCCTCGGAACGGAACATGCGGCTCACGCCGTTCGCGATGCAAGTGAAATACAACGACGTTGCGTTGAGGCTGTAGCTCGCGGCGTCGAATTTCTGCCGATCGCATAACGTCTCCATCACGAACAGCGATGCGTCGGCGTGCATCGCGTCGGCCGCGAGGCGCAGCACGCGCGCAGCTTGCTGCTCCGAGAAACAATCGAGCAACTGACTCATCCAGATCACGTCGGCCCCTTGCGGCAGCGCCACCTTGGCATCGAGCAGGTCGAGCGCGACGACGCGGACGCGCTCGGCATGGGGACCCAAGCGGAAGCGTTCGCTCGTGAGCCGCGCTTGCTCGGGCAGGTCCACGATCGTCACCTCGACGGCCGTATCGTGCTCGACGCAGGCCGTCGCCCAGAGCCCCGTGTTGCCGCCGACGTCGAGCAATCGCCGCGGCCGAAGCGCAAACACCTGCGCGAGGGCCGGCGCGAATGCCGACGACGAATAGAAGTGATCGAATTTGAGCCAACTCGAGCGAACGTGTGCGGGGAGCTGGGGTAGCCCCGGGTAAAGCGTCGGCCAGTCGCCGAAACGCGTAAGCCCGCGTGGCGCTTGCTGCTCGACCGACGCTTGGAGGGAGCTCATGGCGTCGTAGCAGACGTCGGTGACGAAATCGGCGTTGACGCGCGTCATCGCGTCGTTGAGCCAGAAGTGCCCGACCTTGTCGAGCACGTAGCGCTCGGCCCGCTGCCAGACGAGCCCGATGCAGAGGCCCATGTCGAGCAAAACACGGACGCCGTAGACGGGCAGCTGCAGCCGCTCGGCGATCTCGCCGGCCGATGCGCCGTCGTCCTTGGTATCGGCGACGGCTTGAAGAATACCGAGGCGCTCGAGCGCGACGCTCGCTTGGAACGCGATGGGCGCGAACGCGAGCTTTTGCGCGGCGGAGATGGCCTCGAATGCAGATACGTCTGCGGGGCGGTCGTATCGAATCATGGCGACGGAGCATACAATACCGGCCCGTCGCCGCGGTGCGAGAGCGAGGCCGTCGAGCCGATGCAGAACGGTCTTGAGATTCTGAGCTGGTCGTTCTGGTCACCGGAGACTCGGCAACCGCAAGACTGGCCCGCTTCGGCCCCGAGCCCGTCCGC
>DATFFV010000187.1:0-6749 GCA_035249885.1 Gammaproteobacteria bacterium
CTCGGGGTAGACGGCGGCGAGGCTCGCGTCGGTGCGCGCCGCACTCGCGCCGAGCTGTTTGACGGCCGATTCGTTGATGAGCCGCACCTGATCGTCGCCATCCACGACGACGATGCTTTCGCGCAAGTGCTGAATGATGTACTCGTTGAGCTCGACGAGGTTGCGCAGGTCGAGGCCGCGTTGCTCGGCGAGCGCCTCGGTCTCGACGAGCCGCATGCGCAACAGCTGCACGACCGCGGTGATCACGAAGATCACGGCGCCCAAGATGCCGACGGGCGCGAACTCCGCGCCTGTCGTCATGCCGTCGAGCTGCGCGTAGGTTTGCTCGCCGAGCAGCACGAGCGTCGAGACGGCCGCGAGCAGGAACGCCCGGTCGGCCCGCACGAGCAACGCGAGCGCACCCACCGACACGATCAATACGCCGCCGAGCCCGCTCGAGACGCCGCCGCTCGCGTGCATGAGCAACGTCGTCGCGACGAGATCGGTCGCGAACTGCAAGTAGATCTGCCACGGTGTGCCCGGCCAGCGCCGCTGTAGCAACACGAGAAACACGCAGCCCGCTGCGAGCAACGCAATGAGCGACCGCCAGGCGAGCGTGCCGTCGTATTCGCCGACAATTCGCGGCGATTCGACGAGGTAGAAGACCGCGAGCAGCACGGCGCCGACCGAGAGGCGGAACAGGTTCAGCAGGATGAGCACACGCCAGGCGAAGTCGGCCGGTGCGGAGGCGCCCGCAACGCGCGGCGTCGAGCTCGAACGGGCGGTGCCGATATCGCCGACGGCGGACATGGCGGCGAATTCTACCCGAACGCCGCTGCGGACCCGTGCAGCGATTCGTGCTTTGCGGCTCCCGCGTGTTTCGTGGAGAATACCGCCGCCTTGGCGAGCCCAGGAAGGCGCTGCATCTCAAGATGAATCTCCACGAATACCAGTCGAAGGCGCTGTTTGCCGAATACGGCATCCCGGTGCCGAAAGGTCACGTCGCGACCACCCCGCTCGAAGCCAAAACCGCCGCCACGACGCTCGGCGGGCCGCTCTGGGTCGTCAAAGCCCAAGTGCATGCCGGCGGTCGCGGTAAGGCCGGCGGCGTGAAGCTCGCGAAATCCATCGCCGAGGTCGAGCAGCACGCGAGGGCCATGCTGGGCACACGTCTCGTCACTCATCAGAGCGGCGCCGACGGGCTGCCCATCGACTATGTCTACGTCGAGGCGGGCTCCCAAATCGAGCGCGAGCTCTATTTGAGCCTCGTCGTCGATCGTAGCTCCGAGCGCATCGCCGTCATGGCCTCGGCTGCGGGGGGCATGGACATCGAAGAGGTCGCGCACCAGACGCCCGAGAAGATTCTCACGCTCACGCTGCATCCGGCCGCGGGCCTCGAGGACTATCAGGCGCGCAAGCTCGGCTTCGGGCTCGGCCTCATGCCCAAGCAGCAAGGCGAGCTGCGCGACATCCTGCGCAAGCTCTGTAGATTGTTCCACGAGTGCGACGCGAGCCTCGTCGAGATCAATCCGCTCATCGTCACGAAGGACGGCCACGTCGTCGCGCTCGATGCCAAGATCAACATCGAGGACAACGCGTTGTTTCGGCAAAAACGGCTCGCGGCCCTGCGCGACAAGGCGCAGGAAGACGAGCGCGAGCGCATCGCGCACGAGAACGACTTAAACTACGTCTCGCTCGACGGCAACATCGCGTGCATGGTCAACGGCGCGGGCCTCGCGATGGCCACGATGGACTTGATCAAGCTCCACGGCGGCGAGCCCGCGAACTTCCTCGACGTCGGCGGCGGCGCCACCGCCGAGCGCGTGACGCAGGCGTTCAAGATCATTCTGACGAACAAGAACGTCAAAGCGATCCTCGTCAACATCTTCGGCGGCATCGTGCGCTGCGACACGATCGCCGAAGGCGTGATCACGGCGGTCAAAGAAGTACACGTCGGCGTGCCCGTCGTCGTGCGGCTCGAGGGCACGAACGTCGAGAAGGGCCGCGAGCTGCTCGCAAAGAGCGGGCTCAAGGTCATGGCGGCCGAAGGCCTCACCGATGCGGCGTCGAAAGTCGTGAAGCTCGCCGGAGCCGCCGCATGACGATCCTCGTCGACAAGAACACCAAGGTCGTCGTTCAAGGCCTCACGGGCAAGCAGGGCACGTTCCACGCGCAACAGTGCCTCGACTACGGCACCCAAATCGTCGCCGGCGTCACGCCCGGCCGCGGCGGCGAGACGCATTTGAATTTGCCCGTGTTCGACACGGTCGCCGCGGCGACGAAAGTCACGGGCGCGACGGTCAGCATGATCTACGTGCCGGCGCCGTTCGCGGCCGACGCGATCCTCGAAGCGGCCGACGCCGGAATCGAGCTCGTCGTCTGCATCACCGAGGGCGTCCCCGTGCTCGATATGGTCAAGGTCAAGGCCGTGCTCAAGGGCAGCGGGGTGCGACTCATCGGGCCGAACTGCCCCGGCATCATCACGCCGGGTCACTGCAAGATCGGCATCATGCCGGGGTCGATTCACAAGCCGGGCTCGGTCGGCATCGTCTCGCGCTCGGGCACGCTGACCTACGAAGCCGTGAATCAAACGACGCAGAAGGGCCTGGGTCAGAGCACCTGCGTCGGCATCGGCGGCGACCCCGTGCGCGGCATGAACTTCATCGACTGCCTCGAGCTCTTCGAGAAGGATCCCGGCACACGCGGCATCATCATGGTCGGCGAGATCGGCGGTTCAGACGAAGAGGCCGCGGCCGAGTACATCGCGAAGCACGTGACGAAGCCTGTTGTGGGGTACATCGCGGGTGTTACGGCACCACCCGGCAAACGTATGGGGCACGCCGGAGCGATTATCTCGGGCGGCAAGGGCACGGCGAAGGAGAAGTTCGCGGCGCTCGAGAAGGCCGGCGTGCGCACCGTGCGCTCGCTCGCCGACCTCGGCGAGGCCATGGCCAACGAGCTGCCGCGGCGCTGAAGTGAAGGTAGGGTTAGCCCAGATCAACACGCGCGTCGGCGCCATCGACGCGAACACCAACAAGGTACTCGATTACGCGGCGCGCGCGCGGGCGGCGGGCTGCGACCTGGTCCTGTTCCCGGAGCTCACGCTCTGCGGATATCCGCCCGAGGACTTGCTGCTGCATCGGGGGTTGAGAGCGCGCGTTGCGGCGGCGCTCGATAAGGTGCGTACCGAGGCGCGCGGCATCGGCGTCTACGTCGGGTACCCGGAATACCAAGACGACGCAATCTACAACAGCGCGGCGCTGCTGCGCGACGGCGCGATTCTCGGCAATCACCGCAAGGTGGCGTTGCCGAATTACGCGGTGTTCGACGAGAGACGCTACTTCCAGCCTGGCGACTCGCCAACGGTCGTCGATCTGGGTGGCCTCAAGCTCGGGCTCATCATTTGCGAGGACGTGTGGCTAGCTGCGTCGTGCCGCGCGCCGGCCGAGGCCGGTGCCGAGGCTATCGTCGTGATCAACGGGTCGCCGTTCAACCGGACGCAGCAACAAACCCGCGAGCGGGTGCTCGCGCAGCGTGCCGCGGAGAACGCGCTGCCGCTCATCTACTTGAACATGGTCGGTGGCCAGGACGAGCTCGTCTTCGACGGCGGCTCGGTCGTCGTCGACGCGGCGGGGCAGGTGCGGTTCCGGGCGCCGTTGTTCGAGGAGGGCCTCTACACGGTCGAGCTCGAACGCAGGCGCGCAGGGCTCGTGCCCAGCGGTGCAGTAACGCCCGTGCCGCCGCGTGTCGAGCGCATCTATCGTGCCCTGGTGCTCGGCACGCGCGACTATGTCGAGAAGAACGGCTTCGCGGGCGTCGTGCTCGGCCTCTCGGGCGGCATCGACTCGGCGTTGACGCTGACGATCGCCGTCGATGCGCTCGGCGCGGAGCGCGTCCATGCCGTCATGATGCCGTCGCGTTACACGTCGCAAATGAGCCGCGACGATGCGGCCGAGCAAGCGCGCATGCTCGGTGTGCGTTACGACGTGCTGTCGATCGAGCCGATGTTCGAGGCGACGCTCGGTGTGCTCCGAGATCTCTTCTCGGGGCTGCCGCCCGACGCGACCGAAGAGAACATCCAGGCGCGCTGTCGCGGCGTGTTGCTCATGGCGATCTCGAACAAGACCGGCAAGATGGTGCTGACGACGGGCAATAAGAGCGAAATGGCGGTCGGCTACGCGACGCTCTACGGCGACATGGCAGGCGGCTTCGCGCCGCTCAAGGACTGCACGAAGACGCTCGTCTATCAGCTCGCGCACTATCGCAACAGCGTCGCGCGCGCTATCCCTGAGCGCGTGATCGACCGGGCGCCGACGGCCGAGCTTCGGGCCGACCAAAAGGACAGCGACTCGCTGCCGCCTTACGACGTGCTCGACGCGATTCTCGAGGCTTTCATCGAGCAGGACTTCTCGGTGGACCAGATCGCCGACCTCGGCTTCGAGCGCGCCACGGTCGTGCGCGTTCTAGAGATGGTCAAGCGGGCCGAGTACAAGCGCCGGCAGGCGCCGCCCGGCGTGCGCGTGAGCAGCCGCGCGTTCGGTCGCGACTGGCGCTATCCGATCACGTCGGGGTACTAGCGCTCCAATTGGGCCGTGGCCGATTCTTCGCCGAAGCTGTCGCGCAAGACGCGTCGCGCGTCGGCGGCCAAGTCCCTCATGCCGAGCTGCTCGTAGGCGGTGACGAGCACTTGCAGCGTTTTCTCCAACTGCGGCGCTTCGGGATAATGCTCCAGCGCGTACTTGGCGCGATTGATCGCGGCCACGTAGGCGCCGCGGCGCAAGTAGTAGTCGGCCACGTGGTTCTCGAAGTCGGCGAGCCGGTTGCGCAAGAACACCATGCGCTGCCGCGCGTCGGGCACGTACTCGCTTTCGGGGAAGCGCCGGATGAGCTCCTGGAACGTCGAGAACGAGCGCAGCGTATCCTTCGGCGGTCGCAGCGAGAGATCGACGCGCAGCAGCTTCTCGATGATGTTCGGCGCTTGGTCGAAGAGGACCAGCCCGCGCATGTACAGCGCGTAATCGAGGCGTTCGTGCGTCGGGTTCTCGCGTTGGAATTCCTCGGCCGCGTCGATGGCCTGCTCGGGCTGCTGGCTGCGGTAGTAAAGATAAATGAGATCGAGCTGCGCCTGGCGCGTCTCGGGGCTAAACGGATAGCGGGCCTCGAGCGCTTGAAAGTATTGGATCGCCCCGGCGAAGTTCGAGGCGTTCATGGCGTCGAAGCCGCGCCCGTAGAGGAGCTCGGGGCCTTGGTCCTCGGCGACGTTGTCGCGCCGGCCACAGCCCAAGAGCGCCGTCAGCGCGAGGCAGAGCAGCAACGAGACTTTGGCGATTCTGAGCACGGATGGTCTGTCCGGATGAGTGTGGGGCGACGATAATGCCGACGCTTCGTGGCCGTTCGACGCTGCAGTATAGCCGAAAGTTTCCTTGATCCCGGGCCAACACCCATGAACAGAATCTCGCGCACACTCGCCGTGCCCGCGGATTTCGCCGGCCGCCGCGTCGATCAGGCGGCGGCCGCGCTCTTGCCCGAGTTCTCGCGCAGCCGCCTGCGTGAATGGATCGACGGCGGGGCCCTCACGGTCGACGGCGCGACGGTGCGGCCGAGGACGCTGCTCAAGGGGGGCGAGCGACTCGATCTTGCGGCGGAGCTCGTCGCAGCCGTCGAGGTCGGGCCCGAGCCGATACCGCTGACCATGATCCACGCGGACGATTCGTTGCTCGTCGTCGACAAGCCCGCGGGTCTCGTCGTGCATCCCGGTGCCGGCAATCGGTCGGGCACGCTGCAGAACGCGTTGCTGCACCGGTATCCCGAGCTCGCCGTGCTGCCGCGCGCGGGGCTCGTGCACCGACTCGACAAGGACACGAGCGGTCTGCTGCTCGTGGCGCGCACGCTCGAGGCGCAGGTGAAGCTCGTGGCGGCGCTCGAGCGGCGTGCCCTGAAGCGCACCTATCAGGCGATCTGCCAAGGCGTGCTCACGGGCGGCGGCAGCATCGATGCGCCGATCGGGCGCCACCGCCGCGAGCGTACCAAGATGGCCGTGAGCGAGAGCGGCCGCGAAGCGCGCACGCACTATCGCGTGGTCCAGCGTTTCCGTGCGCACACGCATTGCGAGATCGAGCTCGAGACGGGACGCACGCATCAGATTCGCGTGCACATGGCACACATCCGCGCGCCGCTCGTCGGCGACCCCGTCTACGGCGGCCGGCCGAAGTTGCCGCCGGCCGCGAGCGACGAGCTGCGCGTCGCGCTGCAGAGCTTGGGCCGGCAAGCGTTGCACGCGAGCCGCTTGCAGCTCACGCATCCCAAGACGGGCGCCGCACTCGATGTCGCGAGCCCGCTCGCGCCCGATCTCGTCGGGCTGTTGAACCTATTGCGCGCCGATGCGGCGCGACCGACATGAGCTTCGCGACGTTCGGCTTCGCTCCCGATTGGCCCGCGCCGGGCCACGTGCACGCCTGGGTCACCGAGCGTGGCGGCGACGGCCGCTACGGTGCAGGCAATCTCGGCGCGCACGTCGGCGACGACGCGAGCGTCGTTGCGGCGAACCGCGTGCGCCTGCGCGCCGAGCTCACGCTGCCCGCCGAACCCTGCTGGCTCACGCAAGTGCACGGCGCGCGCGTGCTCGATCTCGACCGTGAGGCCGTGGCGACGGCCGACGGTGCAGTGACGTCGCGGACGGGCATCGTGTGCGCGGTGCTGACCGCGGACTGCTTGTCCGTCTTGCTATGCGACCGCGCGGGCCGGCGCGTCGGTGTGGCGCACACGGGCTG
>DATFFV010000188.1:0-11289 GCA_035249885.1 Gammaproteobacteria bacterium
CACCCGCACGTCGGCCACGCCTAGCCCAAAGGCCGACAACACGCCGGCGAGCGGATGGACGATGACCGTCGAGATGCCGATGGCCTCGGCCACCTGCGCCGCGTGCTGACCGCCGGCGCCGCCGAAGCAGCACAACACGAAGCGCGTAACGTCGTGGCCGCGCTGCACGGAGATCTGTTTGATCGCGTTGGCCATGCGCTCGACGGCGATACGGAGATACCCGCCCGCGACCTGCTCGACGCTCGGCAGCTCGCCCGTCGATTTCGAAATCGTCTGCGCGAGCGCCTCGAACGCCGCCGTGGGCGCCGCGACGTCGAGCGGCTCGTCGGCGTTGCGTCCGAACACGCGTGGAAAAAAATCCGCGTGCAGGCGGCCGACGACGAGGTTTGCGTCGGTGATGGTCAGCGGCCCGCCGTGCCGATAGCACATGGGGCCGGGCCACGCGCCCGCCGACTCGGGCCCAACTTTGAGGCGGCCGTTACCGAACGTGAGGATCGAGCCGCCGCCGGCCGCGACGGTCTCGATGCGCAACATGGGCGCGCTCACGCGCACGGCCGCGATGACGGTCTCGGTCGTGCGCTCCAGCTCGCCCGCGTAGAGCGCGACGTCGGTCGACGTGCCGCCCATGTCGAAGCCGATGACCTCGTTGAAGCCGGCCTCGCGCGCAGCCTGCACCATGCCGACGACGCCGCCGGCCGGTCCCGAGAGCAAGCTGTCCTTACCGCGAAACCGCTCGCTCGCCGTGAGGCCGCCATGGCTCTGCATGAACACGAGCTTCGGCGAGCCGAGCTCGGCCGCAAGTCCGCGCCGCACGCTCGTCACGTAGCGGTCGAGCACGGGCGAGAGGTACGCGTCGGCGAGCGTCGTGTCGCCGCGCGCGACGAGCTTCGGCAGCGGCAGCACCTCGTGCGACACCGAGACTTGCGTAAAGCCGATCTCGCGTGCGAGCGCCGCCGCGGCCGCCTCGTGCTCCGGGAAGCGGTAGCCATGCAGCAGCACGATCGCGACGCTGCGGAGTCCCGCGGCGTGCGCGGTTGCAAGGTCGCTGCGCAGCGTCGCCGCGTCGAGCGGCGCGAGCACCGTGCCGTCGACGCCGATGCGCTCGACGGCGCCGACCACGCGCGCGTAGAGCATCTCGGGCAGCTTGATGTCGAGCGCGAAGATCTCGGGCCGCTGCTGCCCGCCGATGCGAATCGCGTCCTCGAGGCCGGCCGTGATGACGAGCAGCGTCGGCTCGCCGCGGCGCTCGAGCAGTGCGTTGGTCGCGACCGTCGTGCCGATTTTGACGGCCGCGATGCGCCGGCCTTCGGCCGGATGCGCCGCGAGCAGCCGCGCGATGCCCTCGACGGCAGCGTCGTCGTAGCGGCCCGGGCTCATCGACAGGAGCTTGAGTGTCGCGAGCGTGCCCGACGGTGCGCGCGCGACGACGTCCGTGAACGTGCCGCCCCGGTCGATCCAGAATTCCCAGCCGCCGTCGTTCATGGGCCCGCGGGCCCCTGCAGGTCCCGCCGCACGCGACGGACGTACGTCGCACTTTCCCGGTGCGCTCGCGGCGGCCGGGGGGAATCTGCGACCCCGGTCTCACCCCCGGATCCCCTCGAAGGATTAAGTTCAATGCCGGCGCCGTGTACCTGCAGGATGCGGCGGGCTCCCGTGCGCTTCATGGCTAGCGAGATTACAGAACGTGGTTAGCAAAATGTTGGCGTTTTTGCGGCGCGGCCGACGCACGGGCAGCCAGATCGGCGTGTTCGTGACGCCCGAGGGCATCGCCGCCGCGCAAGTCACGCCGCGCGTCACGGGCAAGCCGCGGCTCGAGCGCTGCGTCTACGAGAAAGAGGGCACGCACGACGCGTTCGCGCGCGTGCTCGGCCGTTTGCCGAATCGCCGCGCGCCGGCCGTGAACGTGCTCGATCCCAACGACTATCGGCTGCTGCTCGTCGAAGCGCCCGACGTGCCCGCCGACGAGCTGCGCGCGGCCGTGCGCTGGCGCATCAAGGACCTCATCGACTTCCACATCGACGACGCCGTCATCGATGTCTTCGAGATGCCGCCGCACGCGCGCGGCGGCCCCCGCCGCATGATGTACGCCGTCACGGCCAAAGCCGAGCTCGTCAAGAGCGTGATCGAGCGCAGCGAAGGCGCCGGTCTTGCGCTCGACGTCGTCGACATCGCCGAGCTCAGTCTCCGCAACATCGTGACGCTGCTCGACAGCGAGCAACGCGGCGCGGCGTTCCTCTATCTCGGCGAGCGGCGCAGCACTCTGTTGATCGTCCGCCAAAGCGTGCTCTACCTCGCTCGCCACATCGAGACGGGAGTGGCCACGCTCGCGGATGCCGGGGAGCTCAGGTCCGAGCTCGTCGCGGGCCTCGGGCTCGAGGTGCGGCGCTCGCTCGACTACGTCGAGAGCCATTACGAGCACCCGGCGATACCGCTGCTGCACGTGACCGGCCTCGAGGAGGCCGACCGCGAGCAGGTCGCGCGCGAGCTCGGCATGAGCGTGCGCGAAGTGGATCTCAAGACCCTGTTCGACACGAACGACACGTTCTCCCCCGAGCTCCAGAGGCTCTGTTTACCGGCGATCGGCGCGGCGTTGCGCCGCGACCCCGTTGCCTTGTAGCGCGCCATGTACCAGCAGATCAACCTCTATCAACCGATATTTCGCAAACGGCGGCAGATATTCTCCGCCACGACGATGTCGCGAGCGCTCGCGATCATCACGGTCGCGTTGCTCGCGATTTACGGCTATGGAGTGCTGCGCGTCCGCGGGCTCGAGGCCGAGGTCGTGCAGCTCGAAGGCCGCGAGCGTGCACTCACGACGCAGCTCGCGCGCATCGACCCGACCCTGAATCAAGGCCGCCGGGACGAGGTCGCCGGCGAGCTCGCGCGGCTCAATGCGACGCTGCTCGATCAGCAGCGGCTCATCGACGTGCTGCGCGACCGGCCGCTCGGCGACACGGCCGGGTTCTCGCCGTACCTCGCGGCGCTGGGACGACAGCGCCTTCCTGAGCTCTGGCTCACCGCGATCGCCGTGAACGGCGGTACGGGCGCCATCGAGCTCGCCGGGCGCAGCCTCGACGCCAAGCTCGTGCCCGAGTACATGCAGCGTCTCTCCGGCGAGCCCGCGCTCGCGGGCCAGCGGTTCGACCGCTTCGAGATCACGCACGACGACGAGACCGGGGAAGTCGTGTTTCGCGCGACGAGCAGGGCGGCGGCGCTCCAGCTCGCGGCCAACGGGGAGCGCCGGCGGCCATGAAGGAGCGCGTCGAGAAAATCCGGCAAAGCGTCGACCGTCTGAGCCTGCGCGAGCGTTTGTTCCTGCTCGCGGCCGCGCTGTTCGTCGTCGGCGGGCTTTGGGAAGCCGTCCTCGCGGCGCCGCTCGCGGCGCGCGAGCACATCGCCAACGACAAGGTAACCGCGCTCCAGGAGCGGCTGCGCGTGCTCGATGTGTCCTTGACGACCACGACCAACGGCTTGAGCGAGGGTGTGCCCGAGCAGCTCGAACGGCTGCGCGCCCTGCGCGCGCGTGTCGCCGCGACCGACGAGGAGATGCGCATCTTCACGACCGATCTCGTGGATCCCGCAGAGATGCGTTCAGTGCTCGAGGAGCTCTTGGGCCGCCAGGCCGGGCTCAAGCTCGTGAGTGCCGTCAATCGTGCCGCCGAGCCCGTGCTCGCCGGCGAAGAGCGAACCCCCCCCGGCGAACCGCTGCCCGACAACCCGAGCTCGGACGCGCCGCGACTCTATCGTCATTCGCTGGTTCTCGAGCTTACCGGCAACTATCTCGATTGCCTGCGGTATGTCGAGTCCGTCGAGCGGCTGCCCTGGCACATCTATTGGTCGCGGCTTTCGCTCGAGACCGACGAATACCCGACGAACCGGATTCTCATCGAGCTCACGACGCTGAGCCTCGACGAGGAGTGGATCGGTGTTTAGCCGGCCGCTCATCGGGTTCCTGCTGCTGATGTCGGCCGCGGTCGCGGCGGCCGAGGAGTTGCCCGTGCGCGATCCGATGCGACCGTTCGCCGCTCGAGCGGCGGGTGGCGGCGCGAATCCCGCGGCGCCCGGCCCACGTTTCGTGCTGACCGCCGTCGTGCTCGCCGCCGAGCGGCGCGTAGCCGTGGTGAACGGCGAGCCGCGGCTGCTCGGCGACACGGTCGCAGGCGCCAAGATCGTCGCGATCGAGGCCAACGCCGTGCGTCTTACGGAAGGCGGCAACGAGCTCGTGATTCCGCTCGGCCGGCGCGCGCAAGTCCGGTCCGCGGCTGTACAAGGAGAGACGGTTCCATGACATCGATTTCCATCGCAGGCCCGCTGCGGCGCCACGGCGCGCACGCGTGCGTGCTGCTCGCCGCCGCCGCTGTGGCGGCAGGCTGCGCGAGCCAGCGCGGCGTCGCGACCAATGATTCGATTACGGCGGCTATGCAGGAGGCGGTGAAGCCCGCGGCGGAGGTCGCCGAGCCGTTCGCCGTGCGGCCGCCGCCCGCGCCGCTAGCCGCGGCCGAGGAGCGCTTCGACGTCAACGTCATGGATGCCGACGCGCGCGATTTCTTCATGGGGCTCGTGACGGGCACACGACGCAATCTCGTCGTGCATCCCGACGTCGCGGGCCGCGTGACGCTGACGCTCAAGGAAGTGACGCTGGCCGAGGTGCTCGACACGGTGCGCGAGGTCTACGGTTACGACTATCGGCGTGCTGGCGGCGCGTACATCGTGTTGCCCGCCGCGCTCCAGAACCGGGTCTTCGAGATCGACTACTTGAACCTCACGCGCGGCGGCCTGTCGCGCACTCGCGTGAGCTCGGGACAAGTGTCGCAGGTCGGCAGCGACCGCTCGAACACGTCCGACGGCGGCGCCGTGAGCAGCGACTCGCGTGCAGGCTCAGGCAACGAGAGCCAGACGACGGGCTCGGTCATCGACACGGTCAGCAGCGCGGATTTCTGGAGCGAGCTCCAAGCGACGCTGACAGCCATCCTCGGCAACGCCGAAGGCCGCCAGATCGTCGTCAACGGCCAGTCGGGCGTCGTGTTCGCACGCGGCATGCCCGACGAGCTGCGAGCCGTCGACGAATTCCTCGGCCGCATCCACGGCGCGGCACGGCGCCAGGTCGTGCTCGAGGCGAAGATCATCGAGGTCACGCTCGACGACGGCTTCCAGGCCGGCGTCAACTGGGCCGCCGTGCAGGAGCGGGCCAACGGCGACGTCTTCTCGGGCGGCAATCTGTCGGGCGGCCGGCGCATGGGCGGCGAGCTGCCGCAGGGCGGGGACCCTCTGACGATCGGCCCCGGCAATCCCGTGCGCGACTTCGCGAGCGAGACGATCGGCGCCGCGTTCGCGCTCGCATTCGACGTCGGCGACTTCAACGCGTTCGTCGAGCTGCTCGAGACGCAGGGCGAAACACGCGTGCTGTCGAGCCCGCGCGTCGCCACGCTCAACAACCAGAAGGCCGTCATCAAGGCCGGGACCGACGAGTTCTTCGTGACCGACATCAGCAGCAACACCGTGACGGGCACGGCCGCGACGACGAGCCGCGACGTGACGTTGACGCCGTTCTTCTCGGGGATCGCGCTCGACGTGACGCCGCAGATCAGCGCGAGCGGCGAAGTGATTCTGCACATCCACCCCACGGTCAGCGAGGTCACGGATCAAACCAAGGAGCTCACCGTGTCCGGCGATACCGACTCGCTGCCGCTCGCGTTCAGCGAGATTCGTGAGTCCGACAGCGTCGTGAAGGCGTCGAGCGGCCAGATCATCGCGATCGGCGGGCTCATGCGCAATTCGTCGCGGCGCGTGGATCAAGGGGCGCCGTGGCTCGGCCGCGTGCCGGGGTTGAGGCGCCTCTTCGGCAGCAGCCGCGAGGTCGAGACGAAGACCGAGCTCGTGATCTTGCTGCGGCCCATCGTCGTCGACGATCCTGACGACTGGCCGCGCATCATCCAGCCCGCCGCCGACCGGATCTCGGCGCTCGGCACCTAAAGGGCGCGACGAAAAGTGGCTACGGAGACCCGCAAGCGCGTTCGCCTGGGCGACCTGCTGCTCGAGAAGAAGCTCATCTCGGAGCAGCAGCTCAAGGAAGCGCTCACCGAGCAGCGCGCGAGCGGCCGCAAGCTCGGCCGAGTGCTCGTCGACATCGGCGCGATCTCCGAGGCCGACCTGCACACGACGCTCGCGACGGCGCTCAACATCCCGTATGTCGATCTCGCGCACATGACGCTCGATCACAAGGTCGTGACCAAGCTGCCCGAGACTCATGCGCGCCGGCATCGTGCGATCGTCATCAAAGAGGACACGCGCGGCTACCTCGTCTGCATGGCCGATCCGACAGATCTCTTCGCTTCCGACGAGCTCGCGCGCGTTCTCGGCAAGCCGATCCGGCTCGCGCTCGCCAAAGAGGCCGCGGTGCTGCGCACCATCGATCTCGTCTACCGGCGCACCGGGGAGATCGTCTCGCTCGCCGAGGAGCTCCACGAGGAGCTCAGCGACGGCGGCGTCGACCTCGAGGCCATGGCGGCCGAGGAAGGCTCGCCCGACGCCCCCGTCATCAAGCTCATCCAGTCGATGTTCCACGACGCTGTGCACGTGAACGCCTCGGACATTCACATCGAGCCCGACGAGCGATGCCTGCGCATTCGCCAGCGTGTCGACGGCGTGCTCCAGGAACAGATC
This sequence comes from Gammaproteobacteria bacterium, assembly GCA_035249885.1. Lineage (GTDB taxonomy): Bacteria > Pseudomonadota > Gammaproteobacteria > Steroidobacterales > Rariloculaceae > FEN-1219. Next base: position 6,664 of record DATFFV010000188.1, read on the forward strand.
ATCGACGGCAACCGCGTGGCGCAGGCGCTCGTGACGCGGCTCAAGCTCATGTGCGGGCTCGATATCGCCGAGAAGCGCAAGCCGCAGGACGGCCGTTTCAGCATCAAGGTCGAGCACAAGTCGCTCGATGTGCGCCTGGCGACGATGCCGATCTATCACGGCGAAGCGATCGTGCTGCGCTTGCTCGATCAAGCTTCCGGCAAGAAGACGTTCGCCGAGCTCGGCATGCCCGAGGATATCGCGGCGCGCTTCACGCCGCTCATCGAGCGCAACTCGGGCATGGTGCTCGTGACGGGCCCGACGGGCAGCGGCAAGACGACGACGCTCTACGCGGCGCTCCAGCACGTGAACACGCCGGCGATGAAGATCATCACGGCCGAGGATCCCGTCGAGTACCGGCTCGAGCGCATCAACCAAGTTCAGGTCAACCCCAAGATCGGGCTCACGTTCTCGACGATCCTGCGCACGGCGCTGCGCCAAGATCCCGACGTCGTGTTCGTCGGCGAGATGCGCGATCAGGAGACCGTCGAGATCGGGCTGCGCGCCGCGATGACGGGCCACCTCGTGTTCTCGACGTTGCATACGCAGAGCGCGGTCAGCACCGTGAGCCGGCTGCTCGACATGGGCGCGCAAGGCTACCTCATCGCGTCGGCGCTCGACGGGGTGCTCGCGCAACGACTCGTGCGCCGCAACTGCGAGAACTGCGCGCAGCCGGCGACGGTCGACGTGCATCAGAAGGCTTGGTTGTCGCGCTACTTGAGCGCGGCCCAGATCGAGAAGGCCAAGTTCCGCGAAGGGGCGGGCTGCACCTACTGCAACATGACGGGCTATCGCGGTCGCGTCGGCATCTACGAGCTGCTCGAGGTCGATGGGCCTATCGCCGACGCGATTCGGCGTGCCGACCTGGTCGGGCTCGAGCGCCTCGCGGCGCGCGCGCCGGGCTTCGTGCCGCTCGCCGAGCGCGCCGTGAGCTACGCGCTCGACGGCACGACTTCGCTCGCGGAGGTCATGACGTCGATGGCGGGCCTCGAAGAGCCCGCGCGGGGCGGTAACCTGCTCGACGACGTATTGACGAGCGAGGCAAAGGGCGCCGCACCGGAGGGCCCGGCCCGCGTGACGGGCTAGTCCCATGGCCGTCTTCAAGTACAGCGGGCGAACTGCGCGCGGCGACGCCGTCGCGGGGTCGCTCGAGTCCGAATCGGCCGAGGCGCTGGCTGGTCACCTGTTCGCGCGGGGCATCACGCCCACCGAGATCAAGCCCGTCGAAGTATCGCAGGACATAGGCGCCGAGCTCTGGCGCCGCATTGGCGGCGGCCGGCCGAGCCTCACGGACCTCATCCTGTTCTCGCGGCAGATGTACTCGATCACGAAGGCTGGCGTGCCGCTCTTGCGCGGCCTGCAGAGCATCGCCGCATCGACGCCGAACCCCATATTGCGCGAGACGCTGGGCTCGGTGATCGAGCATCTGCAAGGCGGCCGCGAGTTGTCGTTCGCGTTTGGCCGCTTTCCCGACGTGTTCACGAAGTTCTACTGCAGCGTCATCAAGGTCGGCGAGAGCTCGGGCACGCTCGAGACGTCTTTCCTGCGCATGTACGAGTATCTTGGCCAGGAGAAACGCATCAAGGACAAGGTCAAGTCCGCGCTGCGCTATCCCGCCACCGTGGTCGGAGCGATCGCGATCGCCACCGCGATCATCACACTCTGGGTCTTGCCGAAGTTCGCGCCGATCTTCGAGTCGCTCGGCGACAATTTGCCGTGGGCGACGCGCGTGCTGCTCGGCACCTCGACGTTCGCGGCCGAGTATTGGTACATCGTGCTCGCGATGATCGTGGCCGCCGTCGTCGGCTTCAAGATGTTCCTGCGCAACCCCGACGGCCGTTACCGCTGGGACAAGCTCAAACTGCGCGCGCCGATCGTCGGCGGCATCGTGCGCCGCGCGGGCTTGGCACAGATCTGCCGCTCGTTCGCGTTGACGCTCGAGGCCGGGTTGCCCGTGATCCAGGCGCTCAACACGATCGCGCGCGCCGCGGGCAACGAGTACCTCACGGAGCGAGTGCTCGCGCTGCGCGACGGCGTCGAGCGCGGCGAAGGCCTCTACCGCACCTCGCAGACCGCCGAGCTCTTCACGCCGCTCGCGCTACAGATGATCGCGATCGGCGAGGAGACGGGCGCGCTCAGCGAGATGCTTGGCGAGGTCGCCGACTTCTACGAGCGCGAGGTCGACTACGACCTCGAAAACCTGAGCGCAGCCATCGAGCCGTTGCTCATCGTCGCCGTGGGTGCGATGGTCACGGTGCTTGCGCTCGGCGTGTTCCTGCCCTTGTGGGACATGGCGGCAGGCGCCGGCGGATTGGGCTGAGCGGCATGCATGCCTCGGCGCGCCCGGCTCGCGGGTTCTCGTTGGTAGAGCTCGTCGTCGTCGTGTGCGCCGTGGCGATTCTCGCGGGCGTGGCGCTCGAGCGCATCCTACCGCTCGTCGGCCGCGCGCAGCGCGCCGCGTTCCTTAAGGTGCGCAGCGATTTGACGAGCGCGCTGTTGCTCGAGGCGGCCGAGCGCATCACGCGCGGCGAGGCCGCCACGCTGCCCGAGCTTGCGGCCACGAACCCGATGACGCTCCTGCTCGAGCCGCCGGCCAACTACGTGGGCTCGCTCGAGTGGCCCGAGGAGGCCGAGATTCCCCGCGCGAGCTGGTACTACGACGAGCGGCTCGGCCGGCTCGGTTACCGCGTGGGTCGCCACACGCGCTTCGCGGCGGGGACCGGGCCCGCCGAGCTCATCGAGCTCCAAGTGGCGTTCGTCTATCAAGACCGCGACGGCGATGGTGTCTTCGATGCCGCCGGCGATCGGTTCGACGGCCTGCGCCTGACGCCCGTGCACGCCTACGACTGGCCGGATTGAACGCCCGGCACGTTGACGTAATGCCGGCGCGAGGTGAGAGGTCCGTCACACACGATTTGCGCAGGCTTGTGGTGTCGATCACGCCGTTCTCGAGCCGTCCTACTTAAAGTTCTTCCCTTAGTGGTCGATATGGTCGATGCGCCGAAATTTCACGGAGGAGCGCCGCAGTGAATAGACAGGTCCGACAGGGTGGTTTCACATTGATCGAGCTCGTGGTCGTTATCACGATCCTCGGCATTCTTGCTGCGTTCGCCGTGCCGCGATTCGCGTCGCTGGAGCGCCAAGCGCGCGTCGCCGCGACCGAGGCTCTGGCCGGCAGCGTTCGCTCGGGCGCCTCGCTCGCGCACGCGTTGTGGCTCGCGGAAGGCAATCCCGGCAGCGTCAGCGTAACGATGGAAGGCAATGCGATCACGATCGCGAACGGGTATCCGGACGCCGGAACGATCGACGACACGCTCGTCGAGTACGCGGGCTTCCTGGCGACGATTGTAGGCACCGATGCCGTGTTCACGAAGGCAACGCCATCGAATACCCCGATCGCCAACTGCTTCGTCACGTACACGCCGCCGGCGGCCGCGAACGACGCCCCGGACGTGGTCTCGACGACCGGCGGCTGCTAGCGCCGAGGTCAGGACAAGACAGGACTCGACGAGGGCGCCTGCGGGCGCCCTCGTCATGTCAGGGATGCCGATGCGCGCTGCCGCCGCTAAACGAGTCTCGGGGTTCACGCTCGTCGAGCTCGTCGTCGTCATCGTGATCCTCGGCATCGTCGCGGCGTTCGCCGTGCCGCGCTTCTTCAACGATCGCACGTTCATGACGCGGGGCTACTACGAGGAGCTCGCGGCGGCCCTGAAGTACGCGCAGAAGCTCGCCGTCGCGAGCGGCTGCCCCGTGCGAGTCGCCGTGGCCGCGGGCAGCTACGAGGCGCGCCAGCAGGCGGCGCTCGGCGGCTCCTGCAATCCGGCCGATGCGAGCTTCCCGACCGCCGTCGCGCTCGCCGACGGTCGGACGCTGGCCGGCACGGCGCCCTCCGGTGTGACCGCGGCGCCCGCGGTGACTTTCACGTTCGACGCGCTCGGCAGGACCGACCTTGCCGGCGACCAGGCGATCGCGGTCGGTCCGTTCACGCTGACCGTGCGCGCCGATAGCGGCTTCGTGCAGGCGCCCTGACGATGCGCGAACGTGGCGCCACCCTCATCGAGCTCGTCGTGTCGATCGTCATCATCGCGATCGCCGCGGGCGCCGTGCTCGGCCTGCTGTCGCGCAGCGTGGGCCGCAGCGCCGACGCCATGGTGCTCGCGCAAGCCGTCGCGATCGCCGAGGCGTATCTCGAGGAGATCGCGCTCAAGTCGTTCGCCGACCCCGACGGCGCCGACGGCGAGGCGCTGCGTCCCGACTTCGACGACGTCGACGACTACCACGGCCTGGTCGACGCCGGCGCGCGCGACCAATTCGGCACGGCCTTGGCGCCGCTCGCGGCCTACACCGTGACCGTGACCGTCGCCGCGAGCACGGCCTTGGCCGGCGTGCCGGGCGCCGATGCCGAGCGCATCGACGTGCGCGTCACTCATCCCAACGGCGCCGCAGTCGCACTCTCCGGCTACAAGACGCGGCTATGAGCTCAGGAAGGCAACGCGGTTTCACGCTCATCGAGCTCGTCATCACGCTCGTCGTGAGCACCGTCGTCGTGGCGTTCGTGTCGCTGTTCATCAGCGGCCCGGTCATGGG